>JAYVBW010001009.1:0-2949 GCA_043750255.1 Pirellula sp. | reverse complement strand
GCATCATTGATCATCTTCAACGGGCAGCCAAAGGCAGCTTCAAAGTCAAACCCAACCCATCCTGGGGCTAGATTATGCGGTTCGGTCAAGGGCCGGTTGTCTCGCACGGTACCGGGATAACCAATCGCAACCACGTCATACTTCCAGTCGGCAGTAAGTTTTTCGACGCCAGAAACCATCATTTCTGGTGTCATGGTTTGGCCAGACTCAAAGCGGCGAGGTTCCGTTTCCCCCGTGGCGAGAAGCTTTACGCCTGACCCGCCGATATCAATAGTGAGTACATTCATAAGTTGTTCTTTCAATGGAGATTTCTAAATTGGTGCGATCTTGGAGGAGATCGCCTTAGTATACAGTACGTCGGACGCTTGAGGATCTTTCGTTCCCCTGTTCGCCCATAAGACATAAGAGATGTTTCTCAAGCCCATAAGGGATGTATCCCTAACCAAGGTTGTGTAGGTCCCTGGCCAAGGTTGTGTAGGAATTGTGTAGCTTTCATTGAGCTACCTCTCGTGGAAATATTGTCAGTCGCCTACATGTCGAGTTTCGTTCCATAAACGAATGACTGGACGAGTCATGTCTTCTTCGTACCCAAGTGCGCTGAGACTCGCGGTACCCAACATAAATCGACGGGCGTTGACTGTCGGCTCTATTCCAATCCAGCGGGCAGCCAAAACTCGAATAAAGTGTCCGCTTGTAAACAGAAGCAAGTCTCCATCCATTTTTCGCAGTCGATTTATGACGCGATCAGCCCGCGCACTGACTTGCTGTGGTGACTCGCCGCCAGGACAGCCGTCGCGGAATAGTTGCCAGTCTGAACGCTCTGCACGAATTTCCACACCTCTTCGTCCTTCATACTCACCGTAATCCCATTCGACCAAATCGGGATCCATTTCAGCGACCAGACCAAACCCGGCCAACTCACACGTTCGACGCGCACGCTGCAAAGGGCTCGTGAAGACCTTTGCAAACGTCAACTCACTTAAGCGATAGCCTAGTCGCTTGGCTATTTGCTCGCCGCGTTCCGTCAACGGTATGTCAGTCAGGCCGGTATGTTGGCCCGTTAGACTCCAAGCTGTCTCGCCATGTCGGGCGAGGTAGACGATCGGTAGTAAGCCGCTCATATTTCCCCCATGATTGAAGCCATTTTAGCGAGTTGGTGAGAACCTCCACCGGCGATCCCAGCAAATCGTTACCATTCCACTGTCCTGTTTTTAGACCGCAGCTCGTCCGTGTGAACTACAATCATCTCTGTCGAATAGCCATAGCGAGATCGCCAAATGCGATTCAGCAGATCATCCATTTGTGAGTCTACTTGTACGTTAGCAATGACCGTCGATTTCATCGCATTATTTAAAAACAATCCGTCGCGATACACAAGCTCGCCTCGCCGAAAAACCATATGTGGACGCGAGAACATCTGCTCGGGATTTTCACTGCGTTCGTAAACAACCACATCCGCCAAGCACCCATCGATCAATGAACCTCGATTCTTCAGCCCCAATGCTTTGGCGGGTCCGAGCCTTGTCATTTTGATAATCTCTTCAAGTGAGTACTCTCGTTTAAGCGACGGCAACGGACTTGATTTCTGAACATCGGGGTGTAGCCTCGAAAAAACGGACATTCGAAAATCGTAGTCCATCAACAATCGAATGATATGCGGATAAGAAGTGAACGGAGCACCGTTGGGATGATCCGTCGTCAAAAAGACTCGCAAAGGATCCTCAACTCGCAAGAACAACTCAATACCAATCGTCCAAAGAAGCCCGTGCACATACTGGTCTTGGCGATAACGGAATGGCAGGACACCACACCCTGCTTGACATTCTAAATCTTGAAAGATCGCTTTCCGAGGACGAGCTAAATTACGGTTGGCAAATTGGTGCATCGTGTCTCCAGACAACGTAACGGTCTGCCCAAATTGAACTTGACCAACATCGATCGAAAGACTTGGATCCGAATTGACACGATCGGCCAATAGCTTTGCCGCTGAACTGTAGCCGTGCGGGCCGTCCGCTGCGTAGCAATGAAACTGAGCGTGTGTCAAATGCAACCGCCTGCCTTCAACCGAATCGATGGTTGCCATCGTGGCTGCAATATTGCCGGCCAAGCCGAGATTGCTGCAATGAACGTGTAGCGGATGAGCGAGCCCCAGCGACTCAACAGCGTGAGACAGCGATCGCAAAATCTGCCGCGGCGTTATGCCAAAATGCAAGTGCTGGTCATCGACATTCAGATGCCTTTGATTGAACTTGAACGCGTCGATGCCGCCTGCATTGACCACTTTTACGGCACAGCACTGATGCGCCCGCAACATCCATCCGACGTAGTCATTGATTTGCTGCTGAGGCACGCCGTCACGAATCCACTCCAAAAGCAATCGATCGTTGCCGAGAAGTAGGTAGCCACCTGTATCGAGCCAAGGCGTATCGGCCATTTCCGCATGCGCGTGCCTTGCATTGGCAGGCAGCACGGCCGGTTCAAAGCATGCCGTGTATCCCATTTCAAGGTAACGACGGCCCGTTTCCCAAGTTCCAGGAACGGGGGAACTAAGCGGGGCTATCCAATTCGATTCTTCATTAACGCTTCGTTCCGAATGGGAACGCCTGTGCTCTACCATTTCTGGCAACAACAGTCGAGCGATATTAACCTTTCCTCCGCCAATATGGGTATGAATATCAATACCACCCGAAACGACGATATGATTATCCAATCGGTACTCAGCGTCCGCTCGCGAGTCGTTCGGTAAAGTAGAACAAATGGATTCCCCGTTGAGAACTAGGTCGCGAATCTCCGACTTGCCGATCCCATCAATGCAAACTGCGCCATGAAGTCGCGTGATCATTGCGACAGCCCTTCCAACCATTCAGCGGCTGACTTTACGCTCGGGACCAATTTTCGGGTTGGGGAAACACGAGCGAGCAACGTTTGATCGGCACGAAAAATATCCGC
>JAYVBW010001008.1:0-1780 GCA_043750255.1 Pirellula sp. | reverse complement strand
GCCCCCTTCGGAAGTCGATCGATGGCTTCGGCGTCAATCATGTTTTTCGTTTTGGACGACAGTGGGCAATGGATGCTGAGCACAAAGGCTTGACTGAGTAATTCGTCTACCGATTCGGCCCGTCGAATTCCGATGGTTTTATCGTACCCATCCTGCTTGTAAGGATCATAAAACACAACATCCATCCCGAGTGCCTTGGCGCGTATCGCGGTCGCCATTCCTATCCTCCCAAGTCCAATGACAGCAAATGTCCTGCCCCGCAGACGATAAAGCGGTCCTGCGACCGTGTACATCCACGGTGCTGGGTGCTCACGCATCCGCGTGTTGTAGAGATGAATGCCGCGGACCATGGTGAGCATCATGCCAATGGCCGAATCTGCAACCTCCTCCGTACCGTAGTCAGGAACGTTTGCAACTGGAATTCCGCGTTGCCTTGCGAATGCAAAGTCGACGTTGTCAAATCCCACGCCACAACGGACAATCAGCTTGCAGTCCTGCAATCGTTCGATCGTCCGTCGAGTCAATGAAATATTGTGGTACATCATGATGGCATTGGCGGACTCAATGCGTCCCACAAAAGCGTCTTCGTCATGTGCGTTCAAGGCTTCGACCTCTGCTATTCCGGACAGTACGGTTCGTTCGGGCAAGAGATCATCATGGATGAAGTCGGTGATGATGACGCGTTGCATTGTTAATGCCTAATAAGTGGAGTACGGCCTAATAAGTAAAGTACCTAGGTGCCATATTCACGGAACCGGAATAGAATCTCGACTGCTCATAAGATAACCGAAAACAAAAAAGAGTTAATCATGCCAAACAATCCAGTCGGACCGCAGCCAACGGAAAAGCCCAACCTCGAGGGGCAATCGCATGCGAAGTTGCCACACGCAGACTTATTGCGATTAAAGCGTTGGAATACCCCGACCATCTACAACGGCTGGGAACAAATCACCGACAGCGACATTGCCCAGGATGCCTTCAATCGCGAGGAGACTCACGATTTCATGCCCCAAATGGGCCCCATGGTCGGCTTTGCGGTTACGCTCGTCGTCGAACCCTCCCAGGCCCGACACAAGGAAAACAAAGCAGCTTGGGCTGACTATCGCGATTATGTTGCCCGAACCGCCGGCCCGAAAATCGTAATGGTTCAAGACTTGGACAAGCCAAGCGTGATCGGATCGTTTTGGGGAGAAGTGAACGCCAATACGCATCGAGCCCTGGGATGTGTCGGCACAATAACCGACGGTGCGATCCGAGACCTCGAGGAGATGACCAATGCAGGTTTCAAAGCGATTGCCAGGCGTTTATGCGTGGGGCATGCACACGTGACCCCAGTTCGCTGGAACTGCTCCGTTGAAGTTTTCGGAAGGAAAATCGAGCCAGGACAATTGGTTCATGCGGACAAACATGGCTTTTTAGCCATTCCCAATCAGGACCAGCATCGACTTTTGGAAGCCGCCGCTTTTATGGACGCAAATGAATGCAACACGGTCATCTCGGCGGCTCGAAACGCGGATGGTCTATCCCGCGATGAATTGCTTCATGCAATCAACGATGCGGGCAGACAATTTGGTTTGGCTTCCCAAGCGAAATTCACTCGGAGCGGCGAGTGGTCTACTTAGTCCCATTCGATATTCCCTCCGTTTAGGCGATCATTCCCAAACTCAAGCTTGGGAAAGAGTCAATTCTGAATGAACTGGACACGAAGTCACAAAGTACCTTTTTCTCCGTGTCTTTATGGAGATCGTCCAGCTTTCGCCCCGAATGGGGCAGCAACATC
>JAYVBW010001007.1:0-1509 GCA_043750255.1 Pirellula sp. | reverse complement strand
GGTGCATCGGCAAATCCCGATCGTCGCCTCGAATACCTACGTGCACAACGAACCTTGATAGACGCGGAGATCCATGCCATCGAGTCGGGCAAATCCGTCCAAGTCTACCGTCCTGCCCAGATCCGCGAACGATTCCAAACAGCGGTCGATTTATTGCGAGCCCTCCAGTCCGATTTTCGCGCCGTCGAAGAACGCTTTCAGTTGATCGCACGTGAAGTTCAACTATTGCAAGCGTCTGGTAACGATTCTCGAGGCCAAATCCTTGGCCATGCATTGGATTCGGAAGACTTACTAAAACAACAAGACGAGGGAATCAGCTTCTTTGCATTCGTATCCTTTCTGTTCTCTCCAAACCAACAGGCCATCCTTCGAAAGAACATCGAAGAGATACAACAGCTCTCTGCTTTGGCGGACCAGCATGAATCGCTCGCGCGCGTTCGACGCATGGTTCCATCGCTACTTGCAGAAGCCGAAAAGGTGATGCGGACAACTGCTAGGCTGTCGGGCACCTTGCGCCGACTGCTGGATGCAAGAGCTGCTGCACACAGAGTTCGTTTGGCGAATGTGCTGCAAGATATCCGAAAGCATGCGCTCCGATTGCGAGGTGCATCCGAAAGCCAATCCATCGAACTGTCGGTCGATTCAGAAGCCGAGATTGGTTGCCCGATGGCACGAACATTCTGGGTTCCACCACAGGACTTCGATCAATTGCAATTGACTGAACAAGTGATCGATCCTCGTCATGCACACGCCATGGCATCCGCCTTTGCCCGATTGAAACGGCTGGATTTGCGCAAGCTGCGAGAACACATTCGCGACGCGACATTGTTGGGCCAAAATGAAACGCTTGCGAACCTACTCAATCGTTGGCCATTGGCAGGTGGTGTTGTCGAGTTACTCGGCTATTTGCAAATCGCGCATGATGACTCGCACCAAATCGATCCAACCCACATCGACCGAATCAATATCCTGCAACCTCGCGGGCGCTCGTCGGTGCTGCAGGTGTCGATTCCTCATATCGTGTTTCATCCCAAGGCGATTAGTCGCGAGATGGCAACGAAACCACGATGACATCTACTTTTTTGCGACTACGTTTAACCCGCGCAGCGGCTGGCGCTGACCGGGCCGCCTACTTTGTATGGGTGGCCGACTCTTTTTCCCAAAAAATGCAGCCACTAACTTTAGGACTTCCAGCGGCTGCGCCGGTTAAACATCATTCACTCACTAACTTTAGGACTTCCAGCGGCTGCGCCGGTTAAACATCATTGTGGACATCTTTTCTCCCAACCCGAACAACAACGTCATCCCGCCACCTGCGAATTGGAGCCCAGTCGCCGTGCGGCTATTGCAAGGTGTTGTCTATCATGACGACAATCTAGAATTATGGGAGCAACTTTTGGAAAACACCTCTCCGATCACCGAGTACTTTGGGAAACTGGGACTGCTGCTCGTAGTCGATGAACCCGATGCAATGGCTTATTTGCGTCAACTCGATGAAGAAGAAATACC
>JAYVBW010001006.1:0-19090 GCA_043750255.1 Pirellula sp. | reverse complement strand
TGACGGTAGTTGACATAAACTCGGTCCGCAACGACCGGGCTGTTGTTCTCCGCGATGTTGACGCGTTCTCTGCCAAAACCTGGATGATCCACTAAGACTGACTGACTACCAATGCGTCCTTGCTGAGGTGAATCATTGCCTTTTGAAAAAGTACCAAATTGAATCGACCCTCCACCGCCGCCCGTTGTATCACCCACCATGTACGGGACGTCGGATAGGCTGGAAAAGCCACTTTTTTTCGGAGGACTTGTCCCGAGTTGCGAGACTTGCCGATTGAGGCTGCTATTCTGTGGTGGCTGAGCATTGCTAGTCAGTGCCGGTGTCGGACGGCTTTTGTTAGTTTCGGGAACTGTTTTTCCGACTTGATCCTTTGGGTTCGTGATGTCGCTTGTGGATTTTACCCCATCGGTCCCTTGGCTCAGGTTTAGTACGACCGGCGTTTGGGCTGCGACAGTTTGGCATACAGTTGCACTTAAGACTGCAATCACGAAGTTCCGATTGAGTATTCGCAAGGACATGTTTAGAAATCGCTAGCATTAGGCAAGACCGTGGTCGCAAACACACAATACATTAGCTATCGGCAAAACCCCCGCGATTAGTAAAGCTCATTTTCACAGCGCCTTTGGAATTGTCGCCATCAAAAGGAAAGGCTGCTGCTGAGATAGAAATTGGCTCCGGGCTGATAGATGGACAATCCGTTGGCGGTGCGAAAATCGAAATGCTCGCGATAAAGTCGGTCGAACATATTCTCTACACCTAACGCAACCACCATACCCTTTACCCGTGGAACGCGAAATACTCCACGCGTATCCCAGGTAGTGAAGCCTGCGGTAGCCGTTTCTAGCAGACTCGTTGCGACGCGTGTTTGCTTGTTTACAGCGCGTACTGAAACTTCGATGTTCCAGAGTTGTTGTGGACTCGTGTCATGGTATCGCAACCCAATTCGCACTTCAAGTGGTTGTATGCTAGGCAACGGTTCTGCGCTACTCGCAACGATCCCGCTGTTGTTGAATGCCCCGCGTACTTGTCCCGCCACTTTTTGACTAGCAACAAATGCATCTCCATTGGTAGTAGCAAAGTTCCCATTCCGAGTCCGATCACGGCCATCGACAACCCGCAAATTTGCGAATGGTGTTATTGGACTTTTCGGCAGTAACTCGCCAAACCACTCTCCACCAAGAATCGTGGCTAAATCCGTATTAACATATCGAAGACTTACTTGTCCGACCTCGCCATTGGGTGGCACAAAATTCACAAGCGTGTTTTCGAACGTGATGTAGTCGAGACCCCATGCGTGAAAGACACGGCCTCCGGTTTTAAGCCAGTCGTCGTGATACTCGGCCCCAAGGTCCAATTGAAAGAGTTTTTCTTTCGCCAGCGTCGGATCACCCGTTACGTTGTTCAGTCCATTTTGGAGTAGTAATATGAATGGCTGTGCGGCATAAAGCTCTGTTAACGTCGGTGCACGTTCGGCGTATCCACCGCTTAGCGAAGTTGTCCAAGTATCAGTGGGCTCGAAGCTTAGACTAGCAAAGCAACTTGCCAGCGTATACGAGTGTTCGTAATCACTGGTACCAACGATGTTGCTATAGCTGGCGGGAAACTGGCCTAGTCCCACACCTGCAAGCTTTGCTGGATCATCGTCGATGTCACTGATCGCATAATCGATACGTGCACCCGCACGGAATTGAACTTTATCGTTTACGTCCTCTGTGTACTGAGTAAACAATCCGGGATTGGCAATGTAGGAACGCGGGATCGGTGAATTGCGATTCGAGTATGGAATCGGTAGTCCGAGCGTCACGCCACTCGCAACTTCGTTCAGTTCTTGCTTCACAAAACGCAAGTCATGACCAAGTGTCAACTGAAATCCATCGCTATCAAGTTTGCCGATGTTAAACGATTGTCGGTAGCCAGTCGACATGGAGTCGACATCGGTGACTCCGTTGTAATTCATTAAGTCGAGAACAGGGAAAAAAAGACGCTTTTGTGCATTTTGAGAATTTCCCTCAAACCGTGTTCGGTTGTACCAAGCATTGGTTGTAACCGAATCCCAACCACCTCGGTCGCGGCTCGTATGTGTTACGTCGTATCCATCGGTTACCAAGTAGTCGATGTCGAAAACGTAGCCAGGAAACAGGACATCTGTCTGATCCAAACGTAGCACATTGAATTCGAGCGAATCCTCTTTCCAGTCTTTCCCCAATGCGAGAATCATTTCCTGTGAATGGTAACTCGACGGAATGATCAGTCGATTACCCGCTCGATAATCGCCTCCATCGCGAGCTGCGTAGTTGAATCTCGCTCCCCAATCCGCTGCTCCTGTCAATAAAGTTTGTTGCCCAAAGAATTGGTTGCCATTGATCTTGTATTCAGCGTCGCTGCTGCCATGCCATTGCGGTCCTCCGGCATATCGCGGTGAGCCCAGCAACTGAACATCGGTGAATGCAAATCCTGGTCCGTAGAGGGACGAATAAGGACCCGGGATGATCTCAACGCTCTTGATTTGCCGGGAGTCGAATTTGCTCAAGATCGTATCTAGGTCTGCTCGCGCGGGAACCCAGTGTGAACCTGATGCGGCAAGTGCGCCGATGCGCGAGCCACGAATACGCGGGTCGCTGACGATCGGGGTCTTGGACTGTACGCTGGTGCTCAAGCCCGAGGAAGATTTTTTGAGCAAACTGCCGAGGTCTGTACTGGACAATGGCAATGATTCACGTCCCGATATTACGTCCTTGGAAGTAAAGGTGAGAGGTTCTGCGCCAGAACGATTTACCGCACCATCGTTTCCAGTGGTACCGCGGAGTCGGCTAGCTGTCGCAGCGCTGCCCGCTGTTCGAGAGTCTTCCGCAACGTTGATCCGAGGTTCAAGCAGCGGAGTCGGCTGCATCATCATCGACGCAGGCTGAGCCCGAATCCGTTCCTCTTCCTCCAATTGTGCTTGTGCGCATGCAGTCGGGGCGAACGGTATGATCCCGAGCAGGGCCATAGACACGACCGCTATCGATGGCCGCAATTGGATCGAAAATCGAGCGGCTAAAGACATGAAGACCAAAATTTCATAGGGGCGATTTGGAGCAATCCAAATAGGGTGACATTGCTAGGTAAGTGTCGGAATAAGTCCTATTCGTCCCACCATTGCTATATTCGGCAATTCCAAGCTATCTAGAACATCTTGACATCCACAGCCAGCACATCTTGCCCAGTCTTTGCACTGCCTTAGAAAATCTGCGTATCGGCGAGAGTGTGAGCCCCGGCTATGCAACGCATCGGGATTCTGGAAAAAGACTGTATTTCACGGAAAACAAAGTTGCGTCTCGTGATATCGATAGGGTTTGAGGAATCTGCCACTACAGCCAGTTGAATTATTGACTAGAATGTGAACTCAGTGGAATTTGAACATGAACTGCAGCCTGAGAAAACGTAACCGTAATGAGCCTACGACACGCCCGATTAACTCGCATTCAAACTACACGAAAACGCAGATTGTTATATGAATTGCTGGAGTCGCGACAGTTGCTGGCGGCGGATTTGGATGTGATCGACACCAGTCATCGAACATCCGGTCCTATTACTTGGTTTGAGTCGTTTCAAAGCGTAGACCGAGTTTCGCTTGAATCGCTTTCAAGTGTTGATAAAACGCTACCTGCTGGGATCGCCGGCCCGATCGAACCTGCTGTTGGTGAGTGGATTGTTCAGCTAACGGACTCGGCAGCGAAATCGCTTCGCACACTCGATCAAGGCAACGCACTCCTCAATCAAGCTTACGGTGATTTTTCCATAATTAGCGGTCTCGGGATCGAAGGTTTGCTCCTCGTCCGAGGTCGCGGTGCCACCAAGAGTGTGCTTGAGTCCAGTCTGAGCCAAAACGAAAGTGTTAAATCCTATAGTCTAAATCAACTGATCGAGGGACAGTCGACTACGCCCAACGATCCCGAGTTTGTGGCTGGACTAATGCCAGGCATGGAACGTATCGATGCGACGAATGCTTGGGACGTTTCGCGCGGTAGTTCGTCTACAGTCGTGGGTGTCGTCGACACAGGAATCGATCCGGTGCATCCGGATTTGTACTTAAACATTTGGCTCAATCAAGGAGAGCTACCACGAAAGTACCTCGATGACGATGGACCGAAACTGGTCGATATCGATAGCGATGGGCTCATTACGTTCTACGACCTGAACAACGTAACTCGATCAGCGACTACTCCCTATTCGCTAACGTTCGGAGGCTTCGCAACAGGCCCGAATGCTTCGTTCGTATCCGACAAGAACAGCAACGGGCGAATCGATGCTACGGATTTGCTTGCCGATGCCAACTGGGCCGACGGTCGTGACACCGACAACAACGGATTCTTCGACGATTTCTTTGGCGTAAATTTTCGTACTGGAGCTGGCGATCCTTTCGCAGCCAACAACCCCGCGGATGAACTGGGGCATGGGACACACGTTGCGGGAACAATCGGAGCTATTGGAGGCAACGCGTCTGGCGTTGTGGGGGTGAACTGGCAAACATCGCTCATGTCGCTGCGTATTTTAGATAACAACAATCAAGGAGACTCAGGAGCCGCGATTCGAGCGATCAATTACGCTCGAGAGATGCGGGAACGTTATCGAGTCGATACGGCCGGTCGAGTAACGGAGGGGGCCAACGTGCGTGTGCTCAACAATTCGTGGGGACAACCAGGCGGTTATGAAGTGTCCCTCGAAACTGCGATTCAAGACAGCAGCGACGCGGGTATTCTATTTGTAGCAGCAGCCGGCAACGGCAACTTCTTGGGCCAAGGCGTAGACAACGATCGCACGCCGTTTTACCCAGCCAGCTACAACGTCGCGGGAGTCATTGCAGTGGCTGCATCGGATGCAAGCGATCGTCCGGCCAGCTTCTCCAACTACGGAGCCAAATCCGTCGACTTATTTGCCCCTGGCGTTGGCATTCGCAGCACATTGCCCGGTGGTGGATACGGTAGCGCCAACGGCACCAGCATGGCGAGCCCTCATGTCGCTGGTACTGCAGCTCTCATCTGGTCCGCTTTTCCAGAAGCGACGGTAGTTGAAATACAACGCGCGATCCTAAGCACCGTCGGTCCAATCGCCAACGGCAGCTTATACGTTGCCACGGGAGGACGTTTGAGCTCATCGAAAGCGATTAACGCCGATGTCTTCGCGCCTGCAGCGCATCTTGTCAGCAAGCAAGACATCACAACTGCCGGCGGAACATCGACTGAGTTCACGGTCGAGTATAGCCATCGCAGCGGCATCGACGCTACGACCATTGGCAACGACGACCTTATTGTAACTCGCCAATGGGGACCCGCCGATCAACTTCTCGCAACACTTAAGCCCAGTTCGATCACCACGACCACCAGGACAGCAACCGCAACCTACATCGTCACCGCCCCTGGTGGCACATGGGACGCTCTTGACTTCGGCGACTACGTCATCTCGACCGTGGCCGGTAAAGTTAAATCCCTCGTCGGCAATAAAACCACCGAATCCCGCGACATCGGCTTGTTCAACGTCCGTATCCAAGACCCTTCGGTCTCGTACGTCTCAACCTTCGCGGACTCGTTAGAGCCGGGCACTTTACGTTCAGCGATTATCGCGGCCAACGCTGCGGCGCCCTCGAGACGAACTATCATTCTCGACAGTGGTCGCTACACAATCGACATCCCGCATGTATCCGATCCAATGTCTGTATTCCCTTTTCCGAACCCGAAATTGTTCTGCGGTGCGGTTGAACACACGGGCGGTTGGTCTAACGAGTCAACCGGTGATTTTGATATCTTGGGAAACATCTCGCTTGTAGGCGATCTCAACGACCACACTGTGATCGATGGCAATCGTTTGGATCGAGTCTTTAAGGTACATTCTGGAGCTAGCTTGGAGCTGGCGCGTGTTTCAGTGACCGGAGGCTTGTCGCCAGTTGATCAAGGTGGTGGTGGCATTCTCTCTGTGGGCACCTTGACGGTACGCGATTCCAATATCAGAAACAATCTCGCGCTAGGTATGTCGATCAACAATCCGATCCGCGGAGGAGGTATCGCTGCATGGGACGGGACGACCAATGTCTTCCAGTCGTGGATTACCGAGAATGAAAGCAACTACGGCGGAGCGCTATTCTTCTGCGAAACTGCCAGTGGAATAGTTTCACAAAGCACGCTTAGCGCCAATAACGGTGGTGGGCTCCATTCGCATTCAGATATGAATGTCAGTGTCACGAATTCCACATTTTCCGGGAATCGAGGTGGCCAAGGTGCTGTCTTTAACGGCAAGCGGGATGGTTTCGATGTAGTACCCGGGAGTTTCTCGGTGAGTCCTTCGCTGAGCACCGGCGGCCGATTTGTCGCATTTGCATCAAATGCAAATCTGGTTCCTGGTACGTCAAGTGTTAGCGGTGGCGTCTTCGTATTTGATCGTCTGAGTAACAGAACTGAGCGAGTAAGTGTGAGCGATACCGGGGCGGCAGCAAACAACACTACCGCAAACCCGTCGTTGAGCGCGGATGGTCGGTTTGTCGCGTTTGAATCTTCGGCTAGCAATCTGGTTCCTGGCGACACCAGTACCAGTGATATTTTCGTTTATGATCGGCAGAGTGATTTGATTGAGCGAGTTAGTGTTAGCAACAACGGTGCAGGTGGAGACAACGCCAGTTTCAATTCATCGCTGAGTGCCGATGGTCGTTTTGTCGCATTTCAGTCTTTTGCCCGAAATCTTGTGCTCGGTGACCAGAGCAACGGCTATGCGATTTTTGTTTATGATCGCCAGAGTGATACGATAGAACGCATCAGCATTAGCAGTACTGGCGCCGTCGCAGACTCATCAAGCGTGAATCCCTCGATAAGCGCTGACGGCCGTTTTGTCGCGTTCCAATCTGCTGCTACTAATCTCGTACCAAATGATACAAACGGCAAGTCCGATATTTTCATTTACGACAGGCAGAACGATACAATTGAGCGAATTGCAGTGAGTACAGCTGTCGGTGCTCAAAACGAGACTAGTGGGGCACCCTCGCTAAGCGGCGATGGACGTTTCGTTGCTTTTGAGTCGGATGCTACTGATCTTGTGAGTGATGACACGAATTCCAACACGGATGTCTTTGTATTCGATCGGCAAAACGGGAGAACCAAGCGAGTTAGTGTCAGCAACCAGGGCGTCGAAGGCAATGGGAGCAGCGTCAATCCAGCATTGAGCGCTAATGGAAATGCCGTTGCGTTCTTCTCGAACGCCACCAATTTGGTCTCTGGTAGTTCGAGTAGCGGGATGTACTTCTATGATCTAAAGACTGGCACAATTGAACAAGTTGCCACGAGCGGAATAACTCCTTCTTTGAGCGGCGATGGGCACATCGTCGCCATTGTTTCCCGTTCAACTAACTTGCTTCCAAACGATCCATCAATAAATAATTTTGAAGACGTATTTGTCTACGACCGCCAGACTGCCCAATTCACTTCGCCAGCCATCTTCCCAACGGATTCCTTGATAGATGTGTCGCAAACCACAGTCGCAGTTACAACGGAGACAGCGTTTTCTATTGGAGGCCGAGTTCAGCTAAACGACGTATTGCTTTCCAATGAAGTTGTTGGAATCAATGGTGCTCGAATCACACAGAACAACGTCATCCAATCGAATGCCACCGGTGCGGAACGTATTCGTCCATTGGCAAGCATTAACCATTTGCCGCCGGTTCATACGCTGATAAGTGGGAACCCCGCAATTGATAGCGGCGACAGACGGTTAACAGGTACCGTCGATCAACGAGGTGTGACGCGAGTGACTCCCGATGTCGGTGCAATCGAAACCGTTTCTGGAACACTTGCCGGAAAAGTTTTTGTCGACGTCAACAGGGATCAGTTGCGAGATCCAACCGAATCCGGTGTACCGGACGTGAAGATACGGGCGAAGCAACTTGGCGTTGCTTCTAATCTTCGTAGTGTTACAAGTCGTTCAGACGATCTCAATACGCCCTTGACGGATGAAACGGGGGACTATGAGATCATCGATCTCCCTTTTGCGAACTATGATATTGAAGTGGTTTTACAATCGGGCTGGCGTCTCTCGGAAAGTGGGATTAGACGCGCTCCCTCCCTTCAACCGGACGCTTTCGCCAATTTTCCTTCCCTGAGCGGTGATGGTCGGTTCGTTGCATTTCAATCTGCGGCTAACAATCTTGTCCCCGGAGATACCGGCGCGCTAGACGTCTTTGTATCCGATTTACAGACCGGCGCTATCGAGCGAGTTAGTGTCAGGAGTGATGGTACACAAGCGAATGGTAGCAGCACTACACCCTCGCTAAGCGGCGACGGTCGCTTCGTTGCTTTCTCTTCATTTGCTAACGTATTGGTTCCCGGAGATACGAATGCGGTACAGGATATTTTTGTTTACGATCGTTTGAACCGCTTGAGTGAACGCGTGAGCATCACCAGCGGCGGAGTAGAAGGAAATGGCAATTCTTTCGACCCGTCAATTAGCGCCGATGGTCGTTTTGTATCGTTTCTTTCCGACACAACGAATTTGGTGCTTGGCGATACAAATGGCCAAACCGATGTGTTCGTTTACGATCGACAGACCGACACGATCAAGCGAGTCAGCGTCGGTAGTGATGGCACGCAAGCAGACAGCGCCAGTTTTTATCCATCACTGAGTTCCAATGGCCGTTTCGTGTCTTTTGCAACTGCGGCAAGTAATTTGGTTTTGGGGGATACAAACGTCAGAGCCGACGTCTTCCTGTACGACACACAAAACAACACAATCGAACGAGTTAGTGTAACGGACACCGGCACCCAGGCAATAGGGGGACAGTCGGGAAGTACGGAATCCGCGCTTAGCGAAGACGGTCGATTCGTTGCTTTCGAGTCAACTGCAATTAACTTGATTCAAGGTGAAGCAAACCTAACTCCAAACGTCTTTTTATACGATCGCCAAAATGGAACGGTGGAACGCGTTAGCAGAAGTAACGCCGGAATTCAGGGAAACGCAGCTAGTTATTTCCCAAGTCTCAGCAACGATGGGAGATTTGTCTCGTTCCTTTCGGACGCAACGAATTTGGTATCCGGTGATACAAATCTTGATAGCGACGTATTCTTATACGACCGCGACAAAAAGTCTATTGAACGAATAAGTATCAGTCGAACTGAAACACAAGCGAACGGGTCCAATCAGTATGCGTCGCTAAGTGGAAATGGGCGCATGATTGCTTTCCATTCCAGTGCGTCCAATCTCGTTCCAGGCGACACCAACAACACGACGGACGTTTTCGTAACATTGAATTCGCTGATCGAACCGGGAGCAACCCGCACGATCTTGGCTGGCGATCTAATCACGGATTTCAACTTCGGGCTTGTTCCAGATCCCGGCGCGATTTCGGGCCGTCTCTTCGAAGACTCGGTTAGCAATTCCGTTTTTGATGTGGGCGAAAAGGCGCTTGCTAGCTGGACCGTATACCTCGACACCAACAATAATGGTTTGTTTGACAGAAACGAGACTACGACAATTTCGAATCCAGACGGAGTCTATGAGTTCTTAAACGTACCCTCCTTCACTGGCCATACGATCCGAGTCGTTGTCCCCACTGGCTGGACGCAAGTTTCCCCGGCCTCGAGCGATAAATTTGCTTGGAATATCTTTTTGCCAGCCGGGGGGACAGTCACGGATCGCGATTTCGCGATTCGTCGAGTTCAGTCTACCGGTCAGTCGAGCGCATCGGCGGTGAGCGGTCGGCTGTATGATGATCGCAATGGGAATAGGGTGTATGACGCAGGGGATGTACCGATCGCCAATCGCGAAGTCTATCTGGATGCGACTAACTTTGGAGTACGAGATGCGGATGAGTCTCGCGTATTGACGGACGCTCAGGGCGTCTACTCGATGGATGGACTGAGCTCGCGAACCGTCGCGGTGTCGACCACTCTGGATTCCGGTCTGGTCCATGTGACGCCGCTTGGTAGCAATTTTACTGTCCAAAAGTTCCCGCTGTATAGTTCGGTCCGACCGTTTAGTAACCCACAAGACATCGCTTCCGGTGACTTTAATCAGGACGGATTCTTGGATGTCGCTTTAGCACTCGGAGAAGCGAATAAGCTCAGCATTCGATTGAATAATGGCCAAGGTGGGTTTCTTGCGACGGAGATTGATATGGATCTCGGAAGCGATGGAGCAGGACCGACGTCGCTAGTCGTTGGACAATTTGATAACGATTCGAGGCTGGATGTTGCACTGACGGCGAACTATTCCTCGAAAGTCAGCGTGCTATTGAACTACAACCCGACAACGAGAACCTTTGCTTCTCAAACTGCTGTGAATGTGGGGCTGTTGCCGATCGATATTGTCGCGGGGCAGTTCGGTGGCGATTCTAAACTGGATCTCGCGGTTGTAAATCAAGGAAGTACCACGGTCGCTTCGACAGTCCAGTTGCTTACCAATAACGGAAGTGGTGTCTTCACCGCAGGAACAGCCATCCCAACCGGTGGTAAAACCTCCGTCTCGATCGTCGCTGGTAATTTTGCGGGAGACGCGTCAACCGATATCGCTATCGTGCATGCCAGCCCATCGACAACCACGACACCCAACGGTGGAGTGACGATACTGCGCGGCAATGGTGCAGGAGGATTGACTCTCGAGCCAAGCTACCACCAAGTGGGTGCACTACCGATCGATTCAGTTTCGACAGATTTTAATGGCGATGGTCGAGCCGACATGGCCGTGGCTAATTTCAGTTCCAATTCGATCTCGATCTTGCTCGGACAAGCCAACGGAACACTCCGAGTTCAAACAGAGATACTGGGAACCGCTAGCGGAGCGTTTGATATCACGGTTGGTGATATCGATAACGATGGCGACATGGATGTGATTGCAAGCAATCTTAAAGATCGCAATATTTCCATCTTCCGTAATACTGGTGTCGATCCAACCACTGGTGATGTGCGATTTGAACCGCTTGAGAATGTTGGCTTAGGTCAATTCTCACTTGCCCAGCGAATGCCGCTTGTTGTAGAGAACTTTGATAACGACCGATCTGGTCCTGGAGGAACCGGAACACTCGACATTGTTACCATTCCACAGCGGACCGACACGCTTCATGTCCTTAACAATAAGCTGGTCAACGGTAGTCGGCGTGTAGCATTGACGGGTACGAATAGTATTTCTGGTCTAAATTTTATTATCAAGTCTGCGATCCTCCCACCGACCTTTAACGACATTGCAAATCCAGCAGCGATCGTCGAGGATGCAGCGGAACAGACGCTTACTTTCGTCGGTATCAAAAAGGGGCGTGCTACGGGACCCGCATTGAGGTTCACGATTACCAGGTCTGCGCCGTCGCTGATCGCGAGCACTGCGGTTTCCTTCGTGGATGGCAGTGCGAGTGCAACACTCCGCTACACGACGTTGCCGAATGCAAACGGGGCGTCGGTGATCACGGTACGTGCAATCGACGCGGGGGCGAATCAATTATTCGATGACAACGACGACGGTGTGTTCGAACGATCGTTTACGGTGACTGTATTAGAGGTCAACGATGCGCCGACAATGACAATTCCCTCATTGACGTCTGTGACGCAGAAGGCGAGTGCTCAATCGCTTTTGAATTTTGTTACTGGAATTTCATCAGGCGGAGGTAACGACGAAGCGAGCCAAATTCTCTCGGCCTTTTCACTGACGTTTGATACAACCTACTTTGCGGTTATGCCAGCGATCAGCAGTAACGGGACATTATCGTTCACTCCTAGTCCGAATCAATCTGGTATTGTTTTGGTTGGCGTCAAGCTCTCCGATAGCGGCGGAGTAGCACATGGTGGAGTGGACACGACGACTAAGAACTTCGTGCTCAACATCTTGCCTGTGAATGATCCGCCCACCTTCACCTTGGCGGGCAATTCGACCATTCAGGCTGGGACTGGACCACAGACGTTAACAGGATTTGCGACCAGTTTCGCACCGGGCGGTGGTGTTGATGAGCTTTCACAGGTTATCTCGGATTACCTAGTCACGGTGGACTCGCCAGGGTTGTTTACTGTGTTGCCGACGATCGCCAATGACGGGACGCTCACCTTTACTCCGGCAACAGATCGCAATGGCATCGCCACCGTCAGTGTTCGCGTTCGCGACAACGGAGGAACGCTCAATGGTGGTGTCGATTTGTCTAGCACCAAAACCTTTACCATCGTTGTTGGATCGGCTCAAATCATCACGCTCAACGCATCGGAACTCGGACCGCACGAGATCGCCATTCGAAACGGCTTCCTTGTCGTAACGGCGGGCGGGTCAACAGCTCGAAGCGTTCCTGTGGCCGATTTAACCAAAGTGACAACAGTCGATGGCGTTGGAACCAAGCTGTTCGAAGTTACTTTACCGGCCATCAATCTGCCTGGCATGGTTCGATTTACTGGAACGGGTAAGCCGATCGAGCTCATCGCCGAACGAACGGCAATCGACTTGAGCATCTTAACGTCGGACAAACTATTCGGAATTGAGCTTGTTGATTTACGAGCCGTCGGGCCAAATTCCTTGGCATTTCGAGCGTCGGATGTCAGCGCACTCAACGGGCCTAAGACGCTTCGCATTCTAATGGACCGCGAAGACACGCTGTCGGCTCCGGGAAACTGGCGTGCTCAGAGCGGGGGAATGGAAAATGGCGTTTGGGTGCAGCCGTTCACGAATGCGGGCGCAAGAATCGAAGTAATTAGTGCGACGCCTTGGCAAAACAAAGTGAATCGCCACGACATCGACGGCGACCAAGCGGTAACGCCTCTTGACGTGTTGGTATTGGTAAACTTGATCAACTCGAACAGTTTTCCAAACGGTCAGTTACCGTCTCGCGGTAGTACCCAACCGGATGGTTTCTTTGATCCGGACGGAGACCATTCCGTTGGCCCACTCGATGTGCTCACGTTAGTCAACGAGCTAAATCGTGGCGGTGGCGCAAGCGGCGAGGGGGAGGGAGCGAATCAGTCACAATGGGTCGACCAAGTTATGGCAACGGAATTTGCGGACCTAGAATGGGAGCCGCGGCCTACGGGCTTGGCTAAACGCAAGCTAGGGAATCGTCGCTAATGCCTAGTACACTGTCCAGACTAGGAATTGGGGTTGAACTGAGCCGCAAGCGCTAGCTGCGATATGATGATTTGCTTCTAAAAAACGCGGCTAGCGCCTGCGGCTCAATCCAAAACGAACCACATGAAAATTGCTGACGAAGTTACACTCGGGTTTCTCGCTGTTGAGAGGGGATTCTTCGACCAAAAGAAACTCGGCGAAGCGATCCGCAAATGGTTAGAAAATGCTCCTGAGCGTGGACTCTGTGATTATTTCATGGAATTAGGTTTACTAAACGCCAACCAAGTTCTGGATCTTCAAGGTGAATTTCAAACATTCATTCCAGTAGCTGGTGAGGATACTGACCCGTCTCAGACCCATAATTGGAGCTCAAATTCGTTAGAAGCGAGTCCCGATACCGGTGCGACGAAAAACGATAGCTCCAGGTTTCAGATTATAAAACAATATGCAAAGGGCGGATTGGGAGTTGTCTATCTCGCCCACGATTCCCAATTGCAACGCGACGTAGCACTCAAGCAAATCCGAGTAGACCGCGAGCGGGATGCGCTGAGTGAAACCAAATTTCTTTTAGAAGCAGAGATCACGGGACAACTGGAACATCCTGGCATTGTTCCCGTGTATGCACTGGGATCGGACAGAAACGGGAATCCCTACTACGCAATGCGATTCATACGGGGCCAAGAATTTAAGAAAATCATACATCAATTCCATGAAGCCAAAAAAAACACGCAGACCGCGTTAGATGGCGTTCCGTTCCGCCAACTGCTACGACGATTTCTCGATGTCTGCAACGCAATCGACTATGCTCATTCAAGAGGTACTCTACACCGCGACCTCAAGCCCGCTAACATCATGATCGGAAATCACGGTGAAACCCTAGTCGTCGACTGGGGACTGGCAAAGATTTTGTCTGATCAGCCCGAAATCGATACGGTAGTGACGGGGATTACGACGGAAGACAAACCCAAACGCGTTCGATTTTCTGGCACAACCTCGGATACCATGCAGGGGAGCTTCAGTGGAACCATTGCATATGCACCGCCCGAGCAGTTGATGGGCTTGATCGAAAAACTGTGTCCTGCTTCGGATGTCTATAGTTTGGGCGCGATTCTTTTCGAGCTCATGACCAATCAGTTACCGATGTCCAAACGGCCCGACTCATTGGCCCAAGTGGTGGAATTGATACGCGATTCCAACTTCGCAAACGCCCGCCGGGTAGATACCGAGATACCTCGATCGCTTGCCATGATCTGTCAAAAGGCAATGGCTTTCGAAATCGCGGATCGCTATCCAACCGCGAGAGAACTGGCAATCGACGTTGAACGATGGCTTGCCGACGAGAGAGTCATCGCGTTTGGGGCAAGCGAACCCTTTGTGGAAATGATGGGTCGATTGCTGCGTCGCTATCGTCGTTGGACGGTACCAGTCGTCGCCGCCATTCTGTTTTCAACCCTAGTGGCGTTGGTTGGAGCTTGGTTGATCAACACTGCACGAATTCAGGAGATACTAGCAAAGAAGACAGCAATCCAAAACAAGAACGAAGCGGTCAGTCGGATTGGGGTCGCGCGAAGTGCAATCGACACGCTACTCGTTGGGAGCACTGAATCTCTAGGCGATTTCCCAGCGGCACGCGATTTGCAAAAGCGACTGCTCGAGGTTGCCTCGAATGACTACGCGAAATTGAGCGCGAGCAAATCCGACGACATTGAACTGGAACTGGAACGATTGCGAGCGCTCGTTCGCGTTGCTGATATTCAGCATATGCAATCGGAGTACGACGAAGCATACAAAAACTACCGAATCGCGATTTCTGAGCTACAGTCTCAATCAAACCTATCGATGAGCGATACTCGAATCGCCTTGCTTTGGAAAATAGAATTAGCCAAAACGATTGGTAGACTTGCTCTAGCCCTCGACGTGGAAGGCAAATCCGATGAATCGCAAACGGAATTTGACGTTGCTCTGTCTCGGTTGCGGGTACTCGCTGTGGCGAATCCAAAATCGAGCGATGTACATGCTGCGTTAGCAAAGACGCTCATTAGGGCTGCCAACTCACGATCGATAATCGAAAAGCCCGCAAGTGTAGTACAAATGATTGAAGAAGCGTTTGCAGAGCTGGAGAATGTGGACCTAAAAAACGATAGTGTTTTGGCCTTGCTGCGAATACAAGCTAACCAAAGTAGAGCACAAGCTCTCGGGAAATTGAATCGCAATGACGAAGCGATCACGACTATTGAACAGACGCTTATGGCGATCGCAAAATTTGCGGTTGATCGTAAAGCCGACAGGGCATGGTTAAACGAACAAGCGAAATCCAGAGTCTTCCGAGCAGGAATTCACCGCCGAATGGGTAACTATAAACTCGCTTTGCAAGACTTAATCGCAGCATTGGAGACATACGAGCAGCTGAAACGAGATTGGCCGGACAACTTAGAGTTTAGCGAGTTAGCGGCATTGGCTGCGACCAATGTTGGTCTACTTTTGTTAGATGAGAGTCAACCGCTTGAGGCGATCGAGTATTTTACAACTTCTCGCGAGGACTTTTCGGAATTGCGATCTCAATCTCCTCGCATCGCAAGCTATAGCGATGGATTGGGTACTGCATTGAGTGGACTCGGGCAAGCAGAACTTCGTACGAACCCGGAATCCGATGCGCCAATCGCATTTCTCAATGAGAGCGATGCTCTTTACAGATCGTTAGCAAAGCAACAAGCTGATTCAGAATCTGGTCCTGCATATTATCTTGCTAAAGTAGCAACGGTACGAGGGCAATTGGCTCAAGCGTATCAGCGAAAGGGAAACACGTCTCAAGCGAGGACGATGTACAGCGAGTCGGAGTCGCTTTTTCAACAATTGATCGGCTTCGACAATGCGAATTCTGATTATCGATATTCTTTGGCGGAAGTGGAATGGCGACGAGGATGGCTTGAATGGGATGATGAAGATCATGGTGAAGCGAACAAATTGATTTTATCTTCCTTGGATCGAATGCGGCTTTTAGCCCAGGAGCATTCGGACAACGCATTGTATCACTATCGGTTCGCTGCCATTCTAATTCACGGGCCAGACGCGACAATGGAGTACTCGCGTGAGGCAGACACGCATTTACGAATCGCTACTGAACTACAGTCCGGCAATACGGAGTTCATGAATCTGTGGGCAGAGGTTAAGGTACGGCTCAACGAGGTCGAACCGGCGGCAAAATTGCTTGCTGATATCTTTGCGGTTCACGGCAGCAAGTCGACGCGAGACTTTGGAGTTTTAGCGTTACTCGATTGTCGATTAGGCAATCGCGAAGGTGCAAATACAAATCTCTCCAGATGTCGCGAGCTTGTAACTGCCCAGCAACCGTATGATCCCGATTTGAATCGATGGATGCGGTCGATCCAACGAAGCATTGATCAAATCCCGTAAGCATCGGCGAAAAAATAGTAGTTTTTTGACACTTCTCGGCGAACGCAACTAAATTTGGAGTGCTCCGATTCATCGGAGCTTTGAGATTGCTGCAATTGCGAAAGGCGCTCTGCGATGTCTCAAGCATTGTTTCAACTCACGAATTGCAAATAGTGGCTATTCGAACATTCCACGTGGTAATTGTCGCACAAATCTTAAAACGGAAATGAATTCCCGCACTCCAAATGATGGTGATCAATGAGAATTGTTAACAAGATGTTTCCACATCCACGTAGCTGGAAAAGCGATTACTTATGGGTCAAATTCCAGATCGGCGAAAAACTATCTGATGGCTCGTCGATTTCCTTAACGGCTCGCGCGAGGAGCTTTTTACAAGGACGATCGTCGGGATGAACTTGTAAAAGCTCACCAATTCGCCGTACGGCTTCGCCAAATCGCTGTGCTTCAAAGTCTGCAAGCGCCAGTTCATAGTTCTTGGCAAGGAGTTTCCATTCATCTGTCGGAATACTTTTTAATTCAAACACTTCGATCGCTTGGTCGATGCCAACTACCGAAAGTAGAGCAAGTCGTCGACAGTCTCCCATTGGCTTTACTGTGCGAAGTGATTCACCGCTCACCATGCAATCAACGCCAAACTGCTTTGTTGCCGATTGCAGTCTTGAACCGAAGTTAACGGTATTCCCCAACGCACCGTATTTGAATTTTTGCCTCGACCCGACGTTTCCTACACGCGCGTGACCCGTGTTGACTCCTATCCCGGCTCCAAATCGCTGTGGTAGCACGTCGAACCAACGTGTTCGCAAAGTATCGATCGCGGCCATCATTGCTCTTGCCGCATCCATCGCCCGATGTGCATGATCGGGTTGCGATCCAGGAGCCCCCCACATTGCAAGCAGCTCGTCGCCAACATAGTCGACTAAAACGCCATCCCGATCAATGACGCATTGACTCAGCTCACTCATGACGTCATTAATCCATTGGATTGCCTTTTGTGGACCGAGCATTTCTGTTACGGAACTAAAGCCACGAATATCGCAAAACAAAACGCTGACTTCTGCATCCTGTCCGTCCATCAACTCCGGATTGTCCGCGAGCAGCTTTACTACCTTGGGCGAAAAAAATTCCGCCAATGTAGTCCGCAGACTTTCCTCGGCTTGTCGCGCGATCCCGGCGGCAACGGAACTTGCGAGAACTTCGACCAACGTCGCTTCAATATCGCTTATTCGGTTTTTTGGTAAGGCAAGTTCATCGCTCCATCGATCACCATAGAGAACACCGATTACTTCGCGATCCCGATTGAGAATGGGTGACGCCGTAGCGCAGCAGACTCGCATCAGCGATTGTGCATAATCGAGCCCTGTCGATGCAATCGAGCTGTTTGAGTGCCCTGGGTCATGAATAGCCGTAGTACCCGTGCTGAATACACGATGCAATATCGTTCGACTGATCGCTCCTAAGGACTCCCTGCGTAGCCCTTCTCGCAGGTGTTCGGCTACGACGCTCCATCCATCGATGACCGTGCTGCAATTCGCGTATTCACTGGTCCTATGGATATCCTTGCGAAGCAACACGACTACACGGTCAAGTTCGACTATTTGGGCAGCTGCAACGGCGGCTGCCTCGAAGAAGGCATTGCTGCCGGCCGCCTTTTGAACAACTTGCAAAGCGAGTCGAAGCATATTAGCAATTTCTTTCGCATCCGGCGAAGAGAATTGCCGAATGTTCGCTATCGGTGCGGCAGGTTGCTCTTCGTCAGGAGCAAAAGGTGCCGCTGCAAGTGTTCGAAACTCATCGTTCGACGAGTCGTCTTCCCTTGAAGGACTAACTCGTATCGTTAAATTGCAGCCAAGATCAATAGTTATCTCGTCTTCAAAATGGCGATTCTCACCGCTGGCGATGGCGTCTTTATTGCTAATCGTAACACGCAGCTTCGGGTGGATATTTTCGATTTTGACGCAACTCTTATTGTTCAGCGAAATCCGAAACCATTGTCTCGGTATCTCTTGAACCTTAGTGTCTGCAACGACCAATTTTGTGATGGAGGAAAGTCGCTGTATTGCAATTGGAGCGGGGTCATGTTGCAGAAGATCGCGACGCCCCACGACCACCGCTGTTTCCAAAATATACGAATCGACGAGTTGTTCACCACGATAAACAAGGAGATTGAACGATGGCACAAAAATCTCAAACAGTTAAAGGGCAAGAGTTACTAAACAAGTCTAATTGAAATACGGTTTGCAGAGAACATTTGAACTTCTTCTTGACCAACCGTCCGGGCCAAGCGGCACATTGATTCAATGTCAACGCTCACGGTCGAATCGATGCCGTTGCTTTCGCGAGTTTGATGAGCAATTCTTGGCATCGCGCGACGTCGAAGGATCGAGCTGTTTCGAGGCTGCCTTTCTGTCCGCCGAGAACGCTTTGGCGTTGTGGTAGTCTCAGATCCAGTTGCAAAGTCTCTCGAAGCTCCTTTTGAATTGGAGCTACGGAAGCGAACGACAATTCACCATGCTCCACGAGCTCATCGACCGCGACGCATACCATCCAAGCCGTCTGTTTGGCAACCCAATAGTCGTCCAGTGAATCTTGACGACTCTTTACTAGGAACTCTAGCCATTGCCGCACGTCC
>JAYVBW010001005.1:0-5514 GCA_043750255.1 Pirellula sp. | reverse complement strand
ATTCCAAAGATGGAAATACGAGCAAGATCTGCGAATGACAGACGAAGAGCTTCGAGAAGAAATGAAGATGATGCAAGGTGACCCGCAGGTCAAATCGCGTCGACGTAAAATACAACGCGATTTGGCCGCTCAGCGACTGCATTCGGATGTGCCCAAAGCGGACGTCGTCGTGACTAATCCGACGGAGTTGGCGATTGCGCTTCGATATGATCCTCTAACCATGAAGGCACCGATCGTTGTAGCCAAGGGAGCAAGTCTGGTCGCAGCCAAAATTCGTAAAATTGCTTTAGAACATGGTATTCCGATTGTGGAACGGAAGCCATTGGCCCAAGCATTGTTCAAGCAGGTGGACATCGGTCAAGCCATTCCTCTCAGCGAGTATGCTGCGGTCGCGGAAGTCCTAAAATATGTCTACCAAGTACAAGGCAAATCGATTTCAGATCTTACCAAGGCGTTGAAGTAGCGGTTCCAAATTATTCCTCCTTTGGCACCCTGAAATGCGAATGCTTACTTGGACCGCAACAGATTCAAGGCCTTTTCCAAGTTCTTTGCGTTGGTGGATTCCAATCGCAGCACCTGTACGCGACGGGCGGAAGCAGTCGACGATTGTTGATCCAGTTTTTCGATAAAGGAACGCACTTCCACAATCAAACTCGGCGGCCCCCGCAACACGATGGAATTGGTGGTTTCATCTACGGATGCGGTCAATAACGGTCCCGCTGACTGTGCGTTGATTTGTTGCAGAACAGTTGCAACTTCCGCGGAAACGCCTTCCGGTATATCTATCGCCTCGCGACCTGCTCCAGATCTCAATTGTGATTTGTAAACATCCTGAACAATGATTGCAACCTGCTTTGCACTACCGCTCTGGAGTTGGACAATGGACGGCGAGATCTGCTGTAGAGTATCGAGCAGGTCTTCGGAATCCAATACAGCGAGCAGTTCCTCGACAATTTTGCGGTCCGCTCGATTTCCGCCAATGATCAAGCCGTTGATGCGTGGTTCAGCAACAATTTTCAC
This sequence comes from Pirellula sp., assembly GCA_043750255.1. Classification (GTDB taxonomy): domain Bacteria; phylum Planctomycetota; class Planctomycetia; order Pirellulales; family Pirellulaceae; genus JBKCUI01. The sequence continues at coordinate 4,494 of JAYVBW010001005.1, read as the reverse complement.
TCGTTGAATCGCATCCGAAATCGATGATCGCCGGCCGCTCTCGCCTGAGCGGAATAGCTCGATGAGTAGCTCTTGCAGATGTTTCGCATCGGCATGCCGAAGGATGTATACGGAAAAATTTCCTGCTGTCGCAAACGGTGTCACTTTCGGATTCGTAAGAGTATCGAGAAGCCTGGCAAATAGTTCGAGAGCTTCCGTATCATCCGACGCCAATGTCCATTGATCATCCCCTATAACGACGATGATAGGTGGGGATTGCTTCGGAGCCGGTTGCTGAGCGTCGATATTCACTTGTGCACTTGTTAAACGATGTGCCGTTGCACTGTTCAGGCCCAATGAACCTCCCAGCGAGCCGAAGGGGCTAGCCACGGGTTTCGTCTGAACGTTATCTGGGAAACCCGTGGCTAGCGCCGTCGGCTCAGGTTGCTTTTGCCCAATCGGTTGTGGATTCACGACGTTGATTGGATTGTTGCGCATGGTCGGCCACAGTTGCTGAATATCCTCGAGCAGTTGCTTAGAATTGCGATGAACGGGCACGAATCGCAAACGTCCTGAACCAGCCGACACATTCGCAGGCTGCGATTCGCCCATTTGTTTCAGAAGCTTACGAAGGCTCTCAAGCTGATCCTTGGTCGCTCGAACCAACACTTGCTGTTGATTGGTATCGATTGTAATCGTCGGAGCACTCGCCCTGGGTTCGTCTTGGAACAATGCATCGGCCGCAAGTTTGAATGAAAAGGGATCGGCCGAATTCAGTTGAATGATTTCCAGCTCGCGCGGCGGCGGAGCAAATTGTTTGATAACTTCCTCGACCAATTGAATTTGCGACGAAGTGCCTGTGACAAAAAGTTGTTCATTGAGCGCATCGTAGCGAACATCGACCGAACTGCCATCTTCTTTAAACAAGCTTTCGATCGAAGTCGTAATGGCTTTCCCGTCGACTCCGCTCAAGGAAAAGAGCCTCAGTTTTTTGAACTCATTCGTCGACTTGTTTGAATCGAGTTGCTCAACCAGTTGTTCTGCAACGAGCAGTTCTTGTCGACTACCCACAACAAACACACTCTTCGCATCGCGGCTAAAACTGACACCTGCATTGGAACGTCGTCCAAACGCGCTTTGAAGTGCTTCGGCAACGGATTCTGCTTTGGCATTTTTGAGAACAAAGGCCCTGAGCGACGGGAGCTTGGTCGGCTGCAAATTAATCTCTTCGATAACTTTCGCAATCTCAAGATGATCTTCTTCAGTTGCAGCGGCAAAGACACCGCCGCTCGCCGTATCGGCAGAAAAAATGGCTTTCGAAAAGCTCTCTTGCAATGCGCGAGATAGAGGTAACGGTTCCGATGCAGTAAGCGAATAGAAGTGTGTACGTTTCAAACTCAAACCGCCAGACTCCACTTCCGTTACAATTTGCGCAATACGTTCCATTTCTGTAACTGGGGCGGTCACGATTAAACTGTTCGTAGCCGTGTCTGCGGTAGCAATCGCTTTTAAGGAAAAGCCTTGGAGAGCCGCCTTTAAGGAGGCAGCGTTCCCTTTCTTTACTGCGAAAACACGTGTCACGCTGTTCTGGGTTTCGACGTCAAAATCCTTAACAATAGCTTCGATTCGTTGGTGCTGTTCGAGGGTTGCGGTTGCGATGAGAACGCCTTCTTCTCGCGAACCGTAGATGACTGCGTCCGGCATCAGATCGACCAAGATCGTCGACAATCCGCGAGCGCTGGCTAGCTTTAAACGGTAAACATATGTCTCGCGGTTCGAAGTTTTCGGTTGATCAAACGCCTGAAGAAACTCGCGAATTCTTTGGTGCTCATTTGCCTTTGCTGTGGCGGCGATGGTTCGGGACGCTACGTCCTGAACGATTGTTGCCCGTGGGACCAGCGATTGCAAAATGGCCAATGCACTCACCGTGTTGCCATATTGCAACGGATAAACGGTAGATGAGCTCACGTCGGGCACTGGCAGTTCTTGCTGCAGTTTGGCGATCTTGTCCGCAACCATCGTCAGCTCTTCAGGAGTACCGATCACGAGTAGAGTGCCATTGCGCGCATTGGACTCCAAACGAATCTGCGATGGCAAGGTCGCTTGAAGTGCGCTCAGCAGGCTGGTTAACTCGACACGTTCAGGGTCCACACGAAAAACTTTAACCGTTCGCTCCGAAGCATTGGGTCCGCTGGCCATCAACTCGATGACCTCAGCGATCCTCTTTTGTTGCTCAGGTGATGCAACAACAATCAATTGGCCGGTGGCTGGAACCGATGCAATGCCAATTGCGGGGAAAAGCGACTGCAGTGAAGCTTGGACGGCAGCGACCTGTGTCGGTTTGACTGAATAAGTTGAAGCTTCTTTTGCAGCTTGCGCGGTCTTGCTGATCTGTTCGAGCGCTTGCTGTACTCGCCTCTGCTGATCTTCACCGGCCCACACGGTTACTGTACGTGACGGGATATCGCTGCTGACGATGGCTTGTGGTGCAATTTGGCTGAGGATGGTTGCCAGCGTCAGCATATCACCCGCTGGAACTGGATAAGTTTTGACAAACTGGGGCTTGCCATCAGGGGCTGATATCAATCGCTCCACCGCAACATCCAATTGATCCAGTTCTTTTACGGTTCCCGATGCGATAATTCGGTTGGCGGTCGTGTCGGCAGTCAACTGCATGTCGGGCCACATCTTTTGTAGCGTTGGCAACAGCGCGGCCGCTTGCAGTTTTTTGGCGTCGTACGACCGTATCTCCTTCGGTGCTCCTGTTTGCGATGGTCGATCGATTTGAGTAATCATGGCCTTGGCAATGGCTTGTGTCTCCAAGGTCCCTGTCACAACAAGCTGTTTGAGTTTGTCGTCCGCAATGGATGTCGATCCCAGAGCAAGTTGATCGAATACAATCTTGATCTGAGATGGCAATGCATTATCAATTCGATAGGCGATGACGATCGGCTGCTGATCCACTCCTATCTTTTCGCTCAATGCAGTGACTAGGGACGAAATCTCTAGGTGGGTTTTGGCATCCGCTGCAACCAACAGTCGATTTCGTACGGTATCAACATTGACTCTCGCCTTTAGTAACAATGGCGCGAGAGACAGTTGCAAAGTGGGAGCAGTCATGCCACGTACCGAATAAGTTTCTAAAGTGATTTCACTCTTCTTAGGCAGTTGTTCGTTAAAAGTTGTGACGCGCGTTGCGATCTTGGTATGAGATAACTCATCGGCGAGTACGGTCAGCGTACTGCCTTCCGCGTCGACTGTGATCTTGGCTTCGGGAAACTCGGCTGTCAGAATTTGCAAAACCAAGGCGCTATCTTGAACAGTTATTGGATACGTTTTCGGCAAAGTTGGCATGCTGATCGGTGCAGGTTGATCCAGTCCGTCCAACAGTTTGGCGAAATCCACATGTTGTTCCGCAGTGGCCCAGACGAGCAGCTCTTGTTTGTTGCTTCCGTCTACGATTTTGGTGCCGAGCAAGCTAGGTGGCAGGTCGGTCAAACTGCTGCGTCGCGACATTTGGATTTTCGTAAGTGTGTAAATTTGCAATTTGCGTTGATCCGGCTTCGGCAACAAACGGATCAATTGCGGTAACATGCTTTCGACAATCGAGATGTCGGCGGTACCTGCGAGAAGCATCAGTTGCCGACCGTCATCGCCCAGCCATGCGTTAGTGTTGGGCAGAATTTTTTGTAGCGTAGCCAACCACTTCGCGTCAGCTTGTTGTTCTAGAGTAAGGACACGCAATTGCAGTTGGTTGGCGGTTTGTGATCGTTTGAAGATTTCGATCATTTCGGTTGCAATTCGCAGATCTTCTTCGGAACCACGAACGATCATGCTTCCAGCCTTGCCGTTAGAAGCGATTTGACCTTTCGGGAGAAACGATTTGAGAGCCGCTTCGACCGCAGGAACAATTGCCGGTTCCATTTCGAATACCTTCATCTCTTTGGTGCCTTCGATTGGAACAACGTCAATCGCGGCTAAACTCGCTTTAATCCGCTTTTGATCTTCTGCGTGTGCAATTACTAGGAGGCGATCGGCTGTGGTCGATACGGTTGAGTTAGGTGCCAGACTTAGTACTTGCTTTTTGAGGTCGTCGGCGGTTGTACCTGACAATTGGTATGCAACCGATTCGAACGATGGGAGCTGCGTGGTACTTGCGATCATCTGGTCGATCGCTAACTTGATAGCGGTCTGTTGTTCGGGAATGACGAACGCGCTCAAGACTCCGGTTTTTGCGTCCACGGTGATCTGTTCGCTAGGTATGAGCTTACGAATCGTTTCCAGCGCGCGAGCTGCATCCAAAGCACCGAGTGTGTAGGAAGCAAAAACGGGCTTGGGTGGCGGAGGCGGCGGTACGGGTTGGGGTGCAGCCTTCGGTAACGGAACAGAAGCAATTATTTCATTGATGGTTTGCATCTTGCCTGCTGTTTCAACGACAAGCACTTGACTTCCTTGAGCCAATGGGACAACACGACCGTAGCTGCTCAAAAATGGCTTAACCTCTTGTAATACGGT
>JAYVBW010001004.1:0-2414 GCA_043750255.1 Pirellula sp. | reverse complement strand
CCGATACCATTGATCGTACCTTGAACTTGCTCGCAACCGGCGTCGATCGCCGACAGCGAGTTGGCAGTCGCCAGGTCTCCGTCATTATGGCAATGGATGCCAAAGCGAACGGTAACTGCTGCCAATGCGGTGCGAGCATCGGTTACAATTGTGGCTACTTCCTCTGGCAACGTGCCGCCGTTGGTATCACAAAAGACGATCCACTTCGCTCCCGCAGTTGCTGCCGTGAGGATCGTTTTCAATGCGTATTCGCGATTGGCTTTGAATCCATCGAAGAAATGCTCCGCGTCGTAAACCACTTGAGCGTGTTTGGCCAAGAAAGCGACGCTTTCCCCGATCATATCGAGGTTCTCTTGGAGCGAGACACCCAAGACGTTGATGGCATGGAAGTCCCAGGATTTGCCAACGACCGTGATGACTGGCGTTTGAGCTGCGACCAGTGCCTTCATGCCTGGATCGTCTTGGACAGCGACACCGCGTCGTCGGGTCATTCCAAAGGCGCAAATCTGGCTCTGTCCCATTGGCAACGAACGGACTTTTTGAAAGAACAAGGTGTCCTTTTCGTTGGAGAGCGGATAGCCACCCTCGATCATATCGATGCCCATTTCTGCGAGTCGGACCGCGATATTGAGTTTGTCTTGGAGCGAAAGGCTAACTCCTTCCCCTTGGGTGCCGTCTCGCAAGGTGGTGTCGTAAGTATGTATGGATCGAACCGACATGATTTTTTGTTTTGGTTAGGTGATGCGTCTCAATAACGAAAAAACCCCTGAAGCCCTCGCTTAGGCTTCAGGGGTTTTGATTTGTAATCCACACGACTTGTTTGCACGTGCTATGGATCCCCGAGGCCTAATCGCAATGGGGAATAATAATCACTTGCGTGAAGTAGAACGTGATCGGTCTCATCGATTATAGTTTCTCAGTTTGAACCTGAGGAATCCTCTTTAGTGGGAAACGGGCTCTCGGATGAGACCGGATTATAATGAATCTGGTTCGCTTGCGGGAGGGGAATATTTGGAGTACTAGAATTCCTCCCGTTTTTGAGATTCTACCGCAGCCCATTCGTCTTACTGCTCGGACTGTTTGTAACCCAATTTTCCTAATACCCCGAGCAATTCATCGGTTGTAATGTACCGGCGGTGATGGTCGACTTTGTACGCATCGATCGCTTCTGCCAATTGCCGCCCCTCGGACGAGAGTTTGTTATACGAATTGCCGAACTGCCTCCTCTCGCCTTGGTCTCCAGTTCCCAGTTGTTGACGACGATCCACGAACGATGCTTCCAGGTCGGGCTGAATGGGTGTAAGTGAAGAAGCCGAATTCATTGTGTTTTGTTCCTGGCGAATGGTAGCATAAAACGATGGAGTCGTTGGGAAACCAACATAAACGTAGGTCACACACAGGGACATGCAAACATCATTCAACTGGATCGAACCCAGGTCGAAATGGCCGAAAGACGTTTAGGAGCTTTGGGGAGATTGTGTGGATGTTTCGGAAATTAACGTTCCCGAGCAGTCGCATGTCAAAACCTTAGCCCCGATTCGGCTCGTTGACGCCAATTTACCAATCTGCTCTCTTCTATTTACCCGTGTGGACGACAGGACTGTACCGCAGCCTGCCATTGTCCAGCCATTACCTTTGAATTTGATTACAATTGTCCTGTCTCTATTTTCCAATCAAGCAACAAAGTCCACACCCATGAACGTTAACTTAGATGCAAGGAAATACATACTTTCGTCTTTAGGCGTGCTTTGCGCGATGATGTTTGCGATACCGCGTTTGAGTGCAGATAACGGTAATCCCGATTGGCCGAAGAACAATGCGACAACGGTCTTGAGTGTTTGGCCTGATTTGGCACCGGGGGAAACAAGTCGCGAAACGGGAACACAGTTGCCAGCCAAATCAGGCGAGACTAAGCCAATCGATCGAGTATCCGACGTCCGGCGGCCAACGCTAGATGTTTATCCTGCAAAAAACAACCCGTCGGGTACCGCAGTGATCATTTTACCAGGTGGTGGTTTTACGTATGTTGTTCCCAACCTAGAAGGCTCGGAAGCGGCGGAGTGGCTCAATGATATCGGCATCACAGCCTTCGTCCTGCGTTATCGAACGAAAGAATCCGCTGAGCCCGGCGAGCCACTGTGGCAACGTCCCCTGCAAGACACGCAACGCGCGATGCGGCTAATACGCCATGAGTCGCAACGGTGGCAGCTCCAAACCGATCGAATTGGAATCCTTGCGTTTTCAGCAGGTGGCCAAGTCGGAGCAATCGCACATTCAAAAGCAAATCAGGCGACTTATACGGCGCTTGATGCTATCGATAAGAAGGCCTGCAATCCCGACTTCTCGATTTTGATTTATCCTTGGCAGCTGCTCGATGTCAAAACAGGCGAACTACTGGACCCGATCCAAATCAC
>JAYVBW010001003.1:0-1585 GCA_043750255.1 Pirellula sp. | reverse complement strand
AAGGATTGCACATCAGCAGTCGCGACAGTCCGATCGGTACTCGTCCATTTGTCGCCAATATTGAGCTGCTCAAAGGCAAGCGGTTCGATCGTAACCATGAAGCATTCATCTCCATCCAAATGGCCTTGAAGCCCCCACAGCCGGAGGTCTCACTTGCAACGCTACGCAGATTCTGAGTTGGTGTGCGGAATGTTGCAACCCCGAATAGTGGCAAACCACAGGTCAAATCCGCAAAATCTCGAAGGAAGTCTCACTAATTGTTCAAGTCGGTTAAAACTGCGCAGATTGCGCAAAGTGCGTGGAATTTGTAATTCTTGCCTTTATACCGTCCGAGCCAGAGCCAGAAAAAAACTTCGCTTTCAAAGTTTTATTGTTGGGCCAGTCCTTTTCGCTTACGGGAAGCACTCCCTCCTTTCATCAACAATCCGCTCTAGTTCAACAATCCTAGAGCCGCGTCAACGTTACACGGCACGCGCATTTCGGTATGCTGGCACAGCCCGTGGGGCGAGCCACACTTTTTATATCTGAGGTTATATCGGGGGTTGAAAATGATAAATAAGCTCAAACGGATTTTTGTTTGTTTGACGTTGGCTTCTACCGCCGAGATGCTATTGCTGAACGGTGTGTTACGTGGGCAAGAAAAAAGGGACTTTTCCGTAGCCGACCGAACTCGTGCCGAAGGTGCGAACTCCATTCGGATTGAGAATGAAAAGCAAGGCGCCACCGACTGGCAGTTGACACGTGTTCGATTGGACAAAAACCTGGGATTTCGCTCACCTTGGATCGAAGGTTATTGTTCGCGGCAAAGCGTTGCGGCGGGGGAAAAACTCGACATCATGGTGTCGACGAACCCGGCAAAGAAATTCAAGATCGAGATCTTTCGAACAGGATACTACGGAGGACGAGGTGCTCGATTGATGACGACTATCGGGCCGCTCCAGGGACGCTCGCAGCAGACGCCTGAGACGGTAGGGGAGCGACGGCTTGTGGAATGTCGATGGGAGCCATCTGCATCGATCGTTATACCGAACGATTGGCTAAGTGGTGTTTACCTAGGTCGATTGACGACTGTTGATGAAAAGCGACCCTATGACTATTGGCAAAGTTACGTTGTCTTTGTGGTACGAGACAATCGCCCGGCAGACATACTATTTCAAGTCAGCGATAATACTTGGCAGGCTTACAATCGCTGGCCGGTCGACACATCCCTCTACCTGCATCCCAAAGGAAATCAGGGGCCGTGGGCAGACGTCAGCTTCGATCGACCCTACAGTAAGTATGCTCAAATTTATGAGAATCCACAGTCGATCGGATCTGGAGAGTGGTTGTGTTTCGAATTCCCATTTGCATATTGGCTTGAGCAGCAGGGTTACAACGTAACTTATTGTTCGAACAGCGACATGCTGACGCCTGATCGAGGTATGAAATGCAAGGCCATGCTTAGTGTCGGCCACGACGAATATTGGGATATTCGACAATACGAAAGCGTGGTCAACATGCGGGATTCAGGCGTCGATTTGCTATTCTTTTCTGGAAACTCAGTCTGTTGGGTTTCGCCGTTTCGCGACAGTTACGATGGTCGCAA
>JAYVBW010001002.1:0-1749 GCA_043750255.1 Pirellula sp. | reverse complement strand
TTTCGCTGCTGATGATATTTGCTGCGATTGTCGTGTTGATGATCACCCGTTGGGCGACCAATCAGTCGGCCGATGGGAAGGCTGTCGTTCTGCCATGATTAGCTTGAACGACGTATCAGTTCACGCAGGACCATTTCGCCTGGAAGGAATTCATCTAATGATTCCCAGTGGTGACTACGGCGTGCTGATGGGCAAGACTGGGTCCGGAAAGACTTCGCTACTGGAGGCGATCATTGGGTTCAAAGCAGTAACGGCGGGGACGATTTGTCTCGCAGGGCGCGACGTTACCCGTGACAATCCAGCACTTCGTGGAATTGGATATTTGCCACAGGACGGAGCTCTCTTTTCCACTATGACCGTCGAAGAGAATCTTGCGTTCGCACTGCGAGTTCGAAGGGTAGATAAAAAACGGATTGTCGCTAGGGTAAGAGACCTAGCTGAGTTGATGGGCATCGGACAGTTGTTGTCTCGCAAACCTCTTGGACTTAGTGGCGGAGAACGACAACGTGTTGCATTGGGCAGAGCGTTGGCTTTCGAGCCATCGATTCTATGCCTGGATGAACCGCTGAGCGCGCTGGATTCAGAGATGCGGGAACAGATTTTGCAACTACTCCTGACTATCAAACGTATGAAAGGGGTTACGACCCTTCACGTGACACATGACTTAGACGAAGCAACTCGGCTGGCAGACAGGCTTTTTCGATTGGTTGACGGCAAGGTGGAAATCGCAGATCCGATACCAGCGACCGAAGTCCATTCACAAAGGGAGGTACAGCCAAGTGTTGATCCATATTCGATTTGACTCACAAGTGCGACGATTGACAGGCTGCAATCGGATTTCTATCGACGTGAATGCCTCTGCCTCGTTGGAGCAGATTGTTCAACGGTTCACGAACGAGGGAACGGAACAATTGCGCACGACTCTATTGGATGACCACCAGTCGCTTCGTTCCTCGATTCTAGTATTCTTGGATGACGATCTGGTTGCCAGGGAGCAACCGCTGGTTCTTCGAGAGGGATCGGAATTGACTTTCACTACCTTGATTTCGGGCGGATAGAAATGTTGCCGAATATTCAAGGTTGCGATGATAGTGACGGACTCCTGGCTCTGGATGAGTTAGATCGCTCCATATACGAATGGCAGATGTGGGCCGAAGGGATCGGCGAGCTAGGTCAACGCAAGCTAAAAGCAGCCAGCGTTTTGATTTCGCGTGTTGGCGGGGTTGGCGGAACGGTTGCATTTCAGCTTGCAGCGGCTGGAGTGGGCAAGATCGTTCTTGCGCATGCTGGTCCCATCAAGCACAGTGATATGAATCGGCAATTGTTGATGACTTACGATCGGATTGGTCAATCGAGGGTCGAAACAGCCAGAACTCGTTTGCTGGCCTTCAATCCACGGTTGAACGTTGAGATCTACGATGAGAATGTAAGTGATCTAAACGCGGAAGCGTTGGTAGGCAAAGCGAACATAGTTGTCGACTGTGCACCCTTGTTTGAGGAACGATTTGCAATGAATCGAGCGATTGTAAATCAGGGCAAGCCGATGGTGGAATGCGCGATGTACGAATATGAAGGGAGTTTGACTACGATTTTACCCGGCGCAACGCCATGCCTTGCATGCTTGTCGCCGATCGCACCGACAGCGTGGCGCCGCGAGTTTCCTGTCTTTGGCGCGGTCGCAGGGACGGTCGGATGTATGGCAGCAATGGAAGTGATCAAGTTGATTACGGGAGTGGGTGAAACGCTCTC
>JAYVBW010001001.1:0-3358 GCA_043750255.1 Pirellula sp. | reverse complement strand
CAAAATAGTCTTTGTCTCGCCTAGCTTCTTCATCGTATTCCGAACCTCACGGATTTGATTTGGATCTAAGCCTGCGGTCGGTTCGTCGAGAATAAGAACTTCAGGTTCGTGCAGCAACGCTTGAGCCATTCCAACTCGCTGACGAAAGCCTTTCGATAACTTGCTAATAGCTTTGTGAACGACCGATTTTAGGTCGCAGAGTTCGATTACAGCCTCGATGCGAATCTTCTTATACGCGGTCGCCATTCCACGAGCATCGGCGAAAAAACTAAGCAGACTGTGAGGAGTCATGTCCGGATAAAGCGGACCGTTCTCAGGCAAATAGCCAAGTCGAATGGAACCTGCTATGCGATCGGAAAACATATCGTGCCCAGCAATGCGAGCGACCCCTTCACTTGGAGCGAGATATCCGGTCAGCATCTTCATCGTCGTGCTTTTCCCGGCACCGTTTGGTCCCAAGAAAGCGACAAGCTCGCCTTTACTAACCTTGAACGATACGTCTCGGGCAGCGGCGAACGGACCATAAAACTTGGACAACCCCTCAGCCTCTATCATCACTGTGGAGCTAGTACTTGGTTTCGGCATTTTAAGTCAACTGTTGTATCGTAAAGGGAACCAAACTCTGTGGCGGACCGAATCGGTCTCCACATGCCAGATTGCGAGTATATCGCGTTTTGGTAGTCCAACAACGCATCTTTGACGGTTGGGTCGAAGATAACGACTCGGCCAATCGATCCCCGAGCTACGCACTTGCGAACGCCAAAGTTCATCAAAAAGGCACGAATTGCTGCAAAAAAGCACCTAACTTCGCGGAAGCCAAGTGTCGCTTAACCCGGATTATTCATTAGCCATTGGGCGCTAGCCCACGGTTGTCATTGCGACCATAACCATTTGGCTAACGCCCTTCGGCTGATCAATAAATACCCTGTGAATAATCCGGCCTAATCACCGCGGAGCTTGAGATTCATGATCTCCAGCTTTTCTCGCACTTCAGTCAAACTAGTCACACCAAAGTTTTTGCACTCCAATAGGTCGTCACCCGTCTTGCGAATCAGCTCGCCGATCGTATTGAGTTGCAATCGAACCATGCATTTGCGAGCACGTACCGAAAGATTCAATTCCGAAATTGGACGGTCAAGCAGCATTTGCTGATCTGGCGTCATGCCGCTGACATCCAACGGTGGATCCGCTTCTCGTTTTTCATGCGAAAACTGACCAAGTCCCAAGCCGCGTGCGACGAGCATTTCCCGGATTTCGACAAGCGACGTTTCGCCAAAGTTTTTGCTGGAAAGCAGCGTCTGCTCCGATACGCGTGTCAAATCGCCCAGTGTTCGAATCCCCATCTTCTGCAAGCAATTTCGCGATCGTACCGAAAGTTCAAAATCGGTTACCGGCACATTGAGCAACTGTGCCAATCGCTCGTTCTTTTTCTGTGAATCCTCATCGTATAGAATGTTTCCGCCCGCAGCCGCATCCTTTAAATAAAGGACAGCCAACTTGTGGTCGGGTTGCGTTTCCAAAATGCGCCGATAGCAGGCTTGAGCTCGCGCGTAGTCGTTACGGTCTTCGTACATGATGCCTAAATTGAGCAACGTTCCAACGTGCGACGGAATCACTCCAGCACCACGTTGATACAGTTCGAACGCATGTTGGTCATTGCCAACTCGATCGTTCTCCAAGGCCAACCCAAAAAGCGCACCGGCGTGCCGTGGATTCACTTGAAGAGCTCTTTGGTAAAGAGCAATCACTTCGGTCAAGTTGCCGCCAATCGAAGCCAACGTTGCTGCACGTTGAAATGGATATTCTGCATGTTGCTCAACGGAACCAAAAATATTGTCCAGCAACTTCAACGCCTCGTCCTTGCGACCGACATATCGAAGCACCTCGGCACGGGATAATTGGCACCATTCTGGGGTATATCCAGACCGCTCGGCAGCGTCGTAGTAACCCAACGCCCGTTCGTATTCTTCGAGCTGGAAACAGCTTTTGCCTAAGTAATACTGAGCCAACGCACCACCATCTGCTTGCTTGAGAGTCGATTCCGCGTCCTCAAACTTGCCGATCAAGTACATGCAGACACCCAACCGAGTCAGCGTGGCAGGGGATGGATTAGGGGTTTGATGAAGCTCGTGAACTGCATCTCGCAGCAACGCACACTGAGTCAGGTCATCTTCGATGGATCGAACCAACCGATCAATGTCCTGAGGACCAAACGTCTGGTTGGAAAGAACGATCTCACGGATATCTACTGTCGCCATTTGAACCATATGCTCTAAAATCCCCAATTAAATATTTTATCGACTGGCTTTTACTAGTCATCCGAACCAGCATCCTGGAAGCCGATGGTGGGAGTCGAACCCGCAACCCCCGCATTACGAATGCGGTGCTCTACCAATTGAAGCTACATCGGCATTTTTGCTTGGATTGTCGCGAGGTGCAAACATCAGGCCGCCACATGGGCAAATCGTCTCTTTTCCAAGAATCCCATAAAATAAAGGGGATGGGTAGGAATCGTCAAGGGCAACCGCTCTATGAGCCTGACTAATTTCACCATATGGGTCGAGCTGTGCCACGTAGGTACGGCTGTCCTCAGCCGGACATTTACGGGTCTGAACGATTTGCTGAGCAACCTGACTCGGTATGATACAGTTGCCCTCCATTCCGATTTCTGAAGGAAATTCACCGCTCGAAAAAAGATCATGCTATCAGCCATTACGCCCATGTTGATCCCGCAACCGACAACCGATATTCCGGATCAGTTCTTTTCGATGCTTCGGGAAATTTGGGGCTTCGACAGCCTTCGTACATCCCAGCATGCAGCCATTGGATCCATTCTTGAGGGCCGCGATACTTTGGTGGTCATGCCCACCGGAGGTGGCAAATCGCTTTGCTATCAAGCGCCCGCAATTTTTCGGGGCGGAATGACCATCGTGGTTTCCCCTCTCATCGCATTGATGAAAGACCAAGTTGATTCGCTAAAGCAAGTCGGTGTGAATGCAATTCGCATCGACAGTACACTCTCGGCGTCCGAAAAAAGAGACTCCGCACAGCAGATTCGCTCCGGCCAAGTGCGAATGCTGTTCGTATCGCCAGAACGTCTAGCCAATCAAGACTTCGTCCGATTTCTCGAGGGAAACGATGTCCACACGATTGCAATCGATGAAGCCCACTGTGTATCGCAGTGGGGACATGACTTTCGTCCAGAGTATCGACAATTGAGCAGCCTTAGGGCTTCGTTTCCAAAAGCTGCAATGCATGGTTTCACCGCTACTGCCACGGAAAAAGTGCGATTGGATATTATTGATCAGTTAGGGCTAAAGACGCCCCGAGTCTTGGTCAGTTCGTTCGATCGTCCTAA
>JAYVBW010001000.1:0-6390 GCA_043750255.1 Pirellula sp. | reverse complement strand
TGTCCCCAGCCTTCTGCTCCCTTCTGCTGCAGCCTTCCACCGCCAGCCTTCCCTTTCCGTGTCCCCAGCCTTCCTCTTCTGCGGGTGCTCGTCGAGTTTCTGTAGCCCGGTGCTGCCTAATCGACCTTTATTGACTTAAGCTCTTCTGTCACTCCGAGCAATTCGGCCGCTTCCTCGCGGAAGCGGAGCAGATCTGGATCGTTTGGCATGTTCTTAGCCATCCAGTCGACGGACTGGTCGTACCAAGTGCGGGCCTCTAATTTCTCGTCTAGTTGCCAATGGGCCATGGCAAGGAAGAAGCCGCTGAAGCTAAAGATTTTGTCACTCAGCTTGTTCGCTTTTTCGAGAACTTCGATGGCCGTCTTCCAACGGCCGCTTCGGTACTGCGCGATGCCCAACGTGTTCAAGCATTCTCCACTTATTGGCATGAGTTCAACCGCTTTCTTAGCAAGCTCCACAGCCTGCGCTGGATCGCGCTTTTTTGGATCGGGCGACGTGGCGAATAACCAGGCCAAGTTGTTATTGGCCATCGCGTAGTCCGGCTTTAGTCGAATAGCCTCACGATACTCGTTGACAGCCTCGTCCAGCTTCCCCCGCCTACGCAAGGCATTGCCCAAGGAAGTGTGGGCAACGTACGCCTTAGCAAAGGGCGTTATTTTCAGTGCCTCGCGATACTCGTTGAAGGCCTCATCCCATTTTCCCTGTTTTTCGAACACAATGAACAGGTTGGTAAGTAAATTTTCATTGTATGGTTTGAGTCGGAGGGCCTCGCGGTGGTCGATGATCGCCTCGTCGTATTTCTTGAGCTCGTGGAAGATTATTCCCCGCATATTGCGTAGCAAAGCGCTTTCGGGCGACAGTGCAACAGCGGCTGTGTAATAGCGAAGCCCCTCTTCAATTTGGGCCGGTTCGTTTCGTCGCAGACATATGGCCAAGCTAATATTGGTGGCTATATCGCTGGGATGCTTTTGCCAAACTTTCTTCATAAAGTTTGTCGCGAGCTCGACTCCTTGGGCGTTCACAAGTTCTGCACCCACCCGGTTCAGAAACCGAACGGGTTGAGCGGAGAGGTCGACCGAGTCGATCAACTTCCCAAGCTGCGCGAGTCGTAGCGCTTCATCCTCAAGCTCGCAAGTGTCTCGTACGTCGCTTCGCCAAGGGTCAGTGTCGGCGGCCTTAATAACATTCCATAACCACGAAGCCGTTGTGTCGCGATGGATTTCCAATGTTCGAGACTCTTTGACTCCATCGGGCAACACTTCTAATCGCACAACGGTTCCTCGCTCGCCGCGCAAAAGCAGTACGATCTCCGACACTGTCTTTCCCGAAGTGCTTACGAAAGACTCTCCTCGCTCCTGACCAATGCCAACGATTACGTCACCCTTTTTCAAGTTGCCGTCGCGGCCAGCCGGACTCTCCGGCGCGACATAGGCCACTAATCCGGGTTTTTGGTTTTTTTTCAATACGACTCCGATGGGTGGCGCGAGTAAAGAATGCCATTCGTACAACGCCGCTACGATTTCAGAACGTACGATCTCGCGTCTTCTCTTGATCTGACTCGCAACCACGAGTGGGTCGTCACGCCCGACTACCATCCCATCAGCAGTCAAGGCGTCGCGCAGAAGAGAAACACTTTTCTCGCTGGCAAAGCGTCTGTCCCAATCCAGGTTCGGCTCCGCTAGCCAGGCCGCGTTCAGGGCTGCCAGCAACTGACCGTCCCGCTGTTCTAGGTCCAGCTCGGACGCGAGCTGTCGGACCTGCGCGACGAGTTGCGAGTCGGCTTCTCCTGTTTCGGCCAGGGCTTGGGCACGCTGAATTTGCTCTCGAGCCCGGGCCAAAGTGGTCTGGGCGCCCAATTCTGCCGTTGACACCTGACCACGCAGGCGCGCTACTTCGCTCAGTACCTCGTTGATTCCGCGCTGGACAAGTAGCCGTCGCTGTGCAACCTGATTCTCGCGAACCGCCAACGTCACGGTCGTTCCCGTTGCAGCCATAAGCGCGATAAGCACGACACTCGTCGCAAGTACGGTCGACTTGTGCCGCGTATAGAACTTCTTAAGCCGGTATGCTGTGGACGGCGGGCAGGCTTCTACCTGCTCGTCGTTCAGGTACCGCTCTAAGTCTTTCGCAAGGCTGTTAGCCGATTCGTACCGCCGCGTACGGTCTTTTTCCATTGCCTTCAAGACGATCCAGTCGAGTTCTCCACGTAACGCTGAACTTAGATTCCGAGGGATTGTCTGTCGTTGTTCGGCGACAGTCGAGAGGAAGGACGCCTCCAGCGTACTAATGCGAAAGCTTGGGCGAAGCGGATCGTCCTCACGAATAATTCTGCGCATTTCGTCGAAACCGGCTTGCTTGAGTGTTTCGGCATCAAAGGGCGTGCTGCCGGTCAGCAGTTCGTACAATAGCACGCCCAGCGAATAGACATCGGAGCGAGTGTCTACATCTAGGCTGTTCATCTGTGCTTGTTCAGGACTCATGTACAGCGGCGTACCGATCATCTGCGATAGGCCAGTATGCATGGAGTTTTCCGTGAGTTGATGGTGCGTCGCTTTGGCGACTCCGAAGTCGATGACCTTGGGGACGGCTCGAACATCGTCAAGCTCAACCAAGATGTTCGAAGGCTTAAGATCTCGGTGAATCACCCCTTTTTGGTGCGCGTGCTGCACGGCATGACATACTTTTACAAACAGCTCCAGCCTTAGCCGTAAGTCGAGTTTGTGTCTGTCGCAATAATTGGTGATGGGAATTCCACGGACCAATTCCATTACGAAATAAGGGCTACCGGATTCGGTCGTACCTGCGTCGAGTACTTTCGCAATGTGCGTATGATTCATTATTGCAAGAGCTTGACGCTCTGCTTCGAACCTGGCTATCACCTGTCGACTGTCCATGCCAGGTTTGATGATCTTCAGCGCCACCTTGCGTCGAATCGGCTTCTCTTGGAGAGCTAGATAAACGACCCCCATGCCACCTTCACCAATTTGCTCGAGCAGTTTGTAGCTCCCGATCCAGCTGCCCACTTGTTCAAGCGTTGGCAAGGACATCGTTTCGCCAAGCGACGCATCGCCATATTTAAGAAATCCACCGGCTTGAAAGTGGGCAACGACTAATCGTTCTACCTTTTCTCGCAATTCTGAATCTGTGCCACATGCCTTGTCTAAGTAGGCTTCACGTTCAGTGTCGCTGCTTATTTCGATGGCCGCACAAAGTAGGGATTCAAGTTGGCTACTGGTTTCTGCAGGCATAATCTTCGCAAGTTCTGGAAGCAGGTCCGGTGGTAATAAGGTCTATGACTATTACAGGGATGGGAATCGATGACTCGCTGTGACTCTAAAGCTTAGCTTTGGGGTCGAGATGATTTTGGTCTGTTGCACTGGCGAGCTGTTCGAACAACCACGCACGAGCGAATACCCAGTGGCGACGAGCCGTTACCACCGAGATATTTAGACAAACAGCAGCCACTTCTTGAGTCACACCCGCAAAAAATTGCAGCTCTACCAGTTTTGCATGTTGTGGATATGCTTGCCCAAGTCGTCCCAGGGCTTCGTCGAGGTCCAAAAGATCGCTGGGAGACATTGTTGCGGGCGATGCTTCGTCGACAAGCTGTCCTCGCCGTCTGTCTCCGCCACGTTTTTCAGCTCGTTTACGCCTAGCGTTGTCCACCAGGATGTGTCTCATCGCTTTCGCCGCCGCAGCAAAAAATTGCGATCTGCTTCGCCAGACTCGAGTGCGGGTTTCCCCCTCCGAATCGGAGCCAACGGAACCTACGTCGACTTGGCCTGAGTTCACATCGAGCTTTAGCGGGCTCGATGTGTCGAACATAAGGTCACTTGCTAGGCTCCGCGACTTTGAACTGCCGAGCAATCGCACGTAGGCTTCGTGCACGAGCGCAGTAGCTTGCAAAGTTTGCCCTGGATCCTGCCTCGCCATATGAATCGCAGCGAGCTTTCGCAATTCTTCGTAAACCAGCGGGAGTAGCTTGTCGGGCGCAGTTGGATCACCAGATTCAATCTGCGCCAGAACTTGAGTTACTTCAGACATTCTGTGGTTCTTAAAATAGCTCGGTCAGATTTGGCGAGTGCGCTATACATCACGCAATGCATAGCGATATCTCGTAAGTGCTCTTGGCAACATCACTTGAAAAGCGATTGGATCAAATCATCTGCAATTGAGTGTTGCTGATGATCCAGATCTTTATCGGCAATCGCGAGATCCACGCTGTTGCGCTTCGTCGCGAGTCGACGTGACATAGTGGGGTTCCCTTCAGACATGCTTGCAGGTTTAAGTCCAGCACTCGATGAGTTAGCGAACGGGCTCAAGATCTTGCTGCTACTTTGCATTATACTCGTTGTGCTCTGTGACGGATTCGCAATGCCTTTAAGACTTACCAAAGTGTTACTTGATAGTTTTGGAGACACATTCGTGGTCAAAAGAAGCGGAGCTGGTGAGGCCGTTTGATCCAATGCCATTAGAAAGATGTCTTGTACTCCGGAACTGGTGAGCGTGCCTCCCGTTGGAAAGTCCGCAACTGCTAGGAAATACCCAGATACATAAACCGTCGTACCATGAACGCTGACGCCCCTTGCTCGGTCATTTCCCGTACCACCCATTCGCCAAACTTGCTGATAATCGCCCGAGGTAGTGTTGAGCTTGAGCAGGAGTCCGTCAGTCCCTCCCCGGCTGGTCACTTCGCCGCCATTTACACCAGGATTGAAATCAATTGTAGAAGAGAAGTGACCGCTAATGTATAAACTTCCTGTGGCCGGATCGACAACACCAGACCCTGTGGTTCCTGATCCGCTGTACTGCTTAGTCCACAAGAGCGAACCGTCTGCTTTAGCGTACTTCGCAACTACCAGGCTGACAGTAGGACTCGAACTGGTCACATACAAAGAATCTCCATCTCCAGTAACATAGTATCCGCCATTCGTAGATCGAACCCAAGTTGGCGCTGCTGAAGCTGAACTTGCATATTTGGCAACAAAATAACCGCTTGCATTTTTGACACCCGTACCTGGATCTAGATCAACCGTCCCTTCGACGTTGCCCACAAGAAATAATGAAGTGCCGTCCGTTTCGAGTGACGAGCCGTTATCGGCACCGGATCCGCCAAATCGCCTTGCTAACCCGTAATCTCCATTAGTGTCGAGCGTTAAGAGGAAGCCATCAAACATTTTGCCATTTCCAGCTGGTGAGAGCGAAACAGTGCCAGGCCCTGGATCGAAATCGGTAGTTCCCTCAAATCGTCCGGCGATATGTATTTTGTTCGTATTCGTAGCCACATCATGTGTCACCACAATATCAGAAGGGATAGTGGAGGACGTTCCGCCGATTCGTTTTGCCCATACAGTATTCCCGTTTGCAGCGTCTAGCTTGGCTATAAAGGTGTCAACTACTGCATTTGAACTGGTTAGGTTGCCAGCAGGTCCACCAAAACTTGCCGTCCCTGAAAAGATGCCTGTCACATAGAGAAAATTCCCCCCTTGTTCGGAAGAATACACGGACGCTCTAACGTCGTCACCCGTAAAAGTTCCGCCGAAGCTCCGTGCCCAAATCAGGGATCCATCGCTGGCGTATTTGGCAGCGAACGCATCCATCCCTCCTACACTGGTCAGGTTCGTAGTCCCTGGTCCTGGATCGAAATCGGCTGGCTGCGAATTGTATTGTCCAGCGACATAAATGTTTCCACTGGGATCCATGGATGGAAACGCATTAATCATTTCAGCACCTCCTCCACCAAACCCTTCTACCCATGAGGCAAGTAGATTCCTTAATTCAAGTCGCTCAAGCCTCAACCGTGGCGATTGGCGGCGACGATGCACTGATGCCAAGGTCCGTTTGCGATCAGTGGATTGGCGGAACACTGCAGTTATCGCTTGCATCCAGGGGGATTTCTGAAGATTGAACGGGTACATTTCCATGGTGTTTTTATTCCAATTGCCCGCAAGGAGTATAGGGTGCAAAATACGGAGAGAGCGGGCCCGTCTGCGACTGCATTGACTCTGCATATAAAAACGAAATCGGCGCCCGCTACCGCTCACAGAAAACAGAGTTTTTTGGAAGTTTCCGCAAACTATCCGAAATACGATGATATTCTCACTCAGAGTCCACCAATTGGGGGACACAGGGACGGGGGACACAGGGTTTAATCGACGGGGGGATCGACGGGGGGACACAGGACATTTTTGAGATCGTGTCGTATGCATTGCAAGCTGATGACTGGACGCTTTTCATTAATAGGACACGGGGGACGGGGACACGGGGGACGTGTCGGACACGGGGGACGGGGGACACAGGACATTTTTGAGATCGTGTCGTATGCCTTGCAAACTGATGACTTGACGCTTTTCTTTAATAGGCTTTGTCCGAATGCTTGCCAAAGTTGCG
>JAYVBW010000999.1:0-3683 GCA_043750255.1 Pirellula sp. | reverse complement strand
GACGATTGCTTCACGGGTGCTCGTGTATTTCAAGGTGGCGGCACCGAAATCACCGGCAATGACTTACAAGGCATGATTGGCGAAGCCGCTGAAAAAGCGATACAGCGACTGTTTCGCCAGTTTAGCGTATCTGACCACGATGGGTGGGGCAAGGTCTACATCAATGCCAAGAAAGGTGCCCTGGATGCACTCAAAGCGGTTGGCTACGAGGGCGAACCTGCACAAAACCCAGTATGCAAAACGATACTGGCCTTCATCGGTCCTGGAAAAAAAGGGTCGGACGTCCGGGACAAGTTCGAGGGAGCCCCCTACGGCTGGTCTGGTGACGCGGTCGACGGAGGATTGCATGTTCTGCTGATAGCTGGACTGATCCGTGCCGCAGACGATCGCGGCGCGACGCTCGATCCCAAAGAGATCGAACGCAAAGCGATCAGCAAGGCCGCGTTCAAGGTCGAGTCGACGACGGTTACTACACCCCAGCGAATCCAGATCCGCAAAACCATGCAGCGGTTGGGTATTCAGGCAAAACAAGGTGAAGAGCTTGCGTCGGTGCCAACATTTGTTCAAAAAGCGTTAGACTTAGCCGAACGAGCCGGCGGTGAAGCGCCACGTCCAGAACGCCCGAAAACAACACTTCTCGAAGAGATCCGGCTAGCAGCAGGCAACGAGCAACTGATCGCGATTTATAATGGTCGCGACGAACTCAAGGAATCGTTTGACACTTGGGAGGGCCAAGCCAAACGCATAGAAGTCAGGCTGCCGATTTGGATCAAGCTGCAAACACTACTGCGTCAAGCAGAGTCGTTACCGGAGTCGGCCACACACCAGGTCCAATCCAAGAGCATCATCGATAGCCGATTGTTGCTGACCGATCCAGATCCCGTCACGCCAATGGTTTTAGCGTTGGCACAGCTATTGCGTGACGAGCTAAACGCCATATCGACTAAATACGAATCCGAATTCAATCGCGGATTGGAAGGACTTGATCAAGACAAAAACTGGCAGTTGCTGGAGCCAGAGCAACGCAATAGTCTATTGACCCCGCAAAATCTAACGCTTTCGCAACGACCGGAGATCAAGGTTCAGACCGATGCAGACATTATTGCGACGCTGAGTAAAGTGTCTTTGTCGAGTTTGCGAGACCGAGTTGTTGCCATGCCAAGTCGCTTTCAGCATGCACAGCAAGATGCTGTCAAGTTAATGGAGCCGAAAGTGACATTCATAACCGTGCCTCGACGAACCCTGAAAAGCGAGGAGGAGGTCGATGTCTGGTTGAGCGAAACAAGATCGCAATTGATCAAGGCGCTCGAAATTGGCCCGGTTGGTCTACAGTAGATCAAGTATCTGGGGAAGACAAAGCGAAAAGGAATAGTCAACATGATTAATGAATTTTGGATCGATAACTTCAAGAGTTATAAAGACACGACACAAATACCTCTAACATCCCTTACGTTCTTGATTGGGGCCAACGCATCTGGCAAAAGCAACGTGTTAGAGGCGATACGGTTTTTGAAATGGCTTGCACAAGGTAAAAGACTGGATGAAATTACTCGATCGCAGAACACAGAAAGTCTTTTGCGTGGCCAACCCAACGACCTGTTTCACAATACAAAACGCAGCTTTCAACTAGGTTGCGGTTTGACGGATTCCAATGAAAACGAGCTCTTTCTTCAAGTTGATATTGGTCTCGTCTCTGATCAACTCATTGTATCTGGCGAATCGTCTTGGACTCCGTATGATGGCAGCAAGCTCCCCTATTATGGAATTGATTCAAAGCCTAATTCGCATACAGATGAGGTTCAGGTTTACTACAATAATTTCAAACGAGGCGGCAAAAAACCACATGTTCCGTGTTCCAACCAACAAGCAATTTTCTACCAACTTGAAAGCCCTGGTCGCTTCAATAGTGATCATCACCAGTCTCGCCGAGATATCCCTGCCGCCGCCAAAGAGTTACGCGAGCAACTAAGAAGCATTTCTTTTCTTGACCCACGACCGTCGGCAATGCGGGGATATTCGTGGGTAAAGGATTCTGAACTCAAGGAAAACGGTTCCAACGTTTCTAGTGTTCTACATAGCATTTGCGAGCAAGGTCAGTCGAGTAAAGATCGGCTGTTGGAGTTTGTACGTGCGCTGCCTGAGCAAGACATTCGTGATATCGAGTTCATTGAGACGGATAGAAAAGATGTCATGGTTCGGCTAGTAGAATCGTTTGGCCCGGAATCAGGCCGCATCGACGCACCATTGCTGTCGGATGGTACGCTTCGCGTGCTAGCGATAGCCGCATTGTTACTAAGCGCGGACGAGGGTTCGTTTGTTGTTATCGAGGAGATAGACAATGGAGTTCACCCCAGTCGTGCGAAAGCACTAGTCGAAAGTATTCAGAAAGTTTCTGAGGCGCGGAGGCTTCGCGTTCTCGTCACTACGCATAACCCTGCTTTGTTAGACGCACTACCGGACCGTTCGCTTGCGGACGTTCTATGTTGCTATCGCGATCCTATAGTAGGCGACAGCCGAATCGTTCGACTGGGCGATCTGCCGCGTTATCCGGAGCTGGTCGCTCAAGCGAGCCTGGGAGAACTTGTTACGACACGAGTCTTGGATCGATTTCTTAAGGACAACACTCCTGAACAACAACGAATTCAGAAATCACTCCAGTGGCTTGATGAATTGAAAAAAGAGGCCGCTGAATGAGAGCCATCTGCCTTGTCGACACGTCTGTTTTTGTAGAAATTCTAAACGTTCCTTTTATGGCTAGCCAACATTCGGCCATTACGGATCAAGTTGCATTAAAAATCAACGCCAAGAATTCTCTGTTCTTGCCGATGGCCACTGTCCTCGAAACGGGAAATCACATTGGGCAAATCGGCGATGGAAAAAATCGACGGCAATGTGCTGAACGCTTCGTGAAGCAGGTGCAATTGGCGATCGATGGAAATTCTCCATTTAAGCCGATCAACTTTCTCGAAGCGAATGACATGCGAAAGTGGCTAGCTGAGTTTCCAAACTGGGTACATCAAAAACGAGGACTAGGTGATCTATCAATCAAGCATGATTGGGATCGTCTCTGTGAGCAAAACCAAGCGAGGCGAGTTTACATTTGGTCTCTCGATAGCCATTTGGCAGGTTTTGATACAGGCGAGAAAAACTGAAAACTTCTTACTAAACACTGAAAACTGAAAACTGAAAACTGAAAACTATCCCATGCCTTCACTCGACAAACCACTTCGCAACCAACTAGAACGGGCCGTCAAAGACGCTCGTGACGTCGCCGAGGCAGGCGCATGTTCGGCATTGGAGCAGCTCGGAGTCGGCGAAGCCGTTGCACCTTCGCACCTGTCAAATGTCGAACGCGACCTTCGACGACGCCTGCGTATCCACGGTCGGCAACTGGGGGATGCGATTATTGATGAGCCGACGGCGCTTGCCGCAGGTGTTGATATCAGCCGCAGGGCGCTAGCCCCCGGTTCTCCTGGCCCCCGTAAAGGTACACAAACGATCCAAAGGCTCGTCGAGGAAAGTGCTTACGAGCATTGGCATCGCATGTTGTTCGCTCGGTTTCTAGCCGAGAACAATTTGCTGATGTATGACGAGGAGAGTTTTCAGTTTTCAGTTTCAAGTGTTCAGCAAGACAAGGAAACTGAAAACCGAACACTGAAAACTGAAAACTTAATCGCCATCTC
>JAYVBW010000998.1:0-3066 GCA_043750255.1 Pirellula sp. | reverse complement strand
CCTGAGTAAGTTGCCATTTGATTGGCTGGCACCAACTGCTTCTCTTCCAACACGTCGGCAGATCTTTTTTTCAGAGCGAGCTGCGGTGCGGTTGTGAATTCAATCTCATGCCCGACCAATTCGACACGAACCAGCGATTCGGCAGGATCAATGAGAGATAGAACGGCAGCAGGCGGAAATGCTCCCCTGCGAGCAGCAACGTCCATGTAGGCTTGTCGGACAGTCATATCAACTGTCGGCTCATCAATCCCAGCCCGACCGATTTCGGCCAACGTTGCGATCGCGATCTCTTCACAACTCAATGCAACCAGCACCGCATGACCGCATATGGTGGAGGGGATGTAGGCAACGCTTCGAATCCGACTACCCTTTGGGCCACCAAGCCATCTGGCCAACCCCAATGCCCTTACAAACTCTGTTCCGCGGCCAATAGTTGTGTCCTCAGCGCTTGCCGTTGTTTCCTTTTTACCTGCAAACTCCAAGACGACGACTGGTCGATCCTGGCCATTTGCACGGCTAGCCAATCGATCCAAAGTTTCAATCAATCGTGTCTCGTCGACTGCCGTCAACGGAAACTCAACAGGAATTAATCTGGCGACACTGTTGTCAATGGGTTTCGCACCGCCGCCATCTGCCTGAAAAGCAAAGCCGGTGGGCGTCGCGACCGACCACACCACCATTGCAACAACGAGCATTTGCTGAATTCGCACTATTTTGAGCATGGTTGGATTTCTTACAAATTGAATCGTGAGCCACAATCGATTGCCAATATCCCACATCCCCAGCTGGCGAGATTTTCTATCGACCGCAGAAAATGACAGCTTGTCGAGTTGTCGTAGACGAAACTTCGGAATGTCCGGGGACGTTGCAGGAAGATTATTGACAGCGGCGGCAATTGCAGTTTGGTCGGCCCTAAATGGATGCTTTTGCTCGCTTGAGTTTGCTGTGCCAAAAACCGTAAAAAAAGTAGACGCTTAGTCCGACAAACAACCAAACGACCAATCGCAACCAGTTTTCACTTGGCAGTGAAAGCATCAACAAGACACAAAGGATGATTCCTAACGAGGGAAAAACCGGTGAAAAAGGGCAACGGAATGGACGTACTCGACCTGGATCTGTGTATCGAAGGATTAACACTGAAGTGCATACCAGCGCGAAGGCAAAGAGAGTTCCGATATTAGTAAGGTCAGCCAATATACTCAGTGGAAGGAGGCTAGCGGCTGTCGCGACGATGATGCCAGTTAATATGGTCGACTTGTAGGGTGTTTGAAATTTGGAGTGGATGGCACCAAAAAAGCTATAGGGGAGCAAACCGTCTCGTGCCATCGCCAAAAAAATACGGGGCTGCCCCATCATCATAACCAGCAACACAGAAGTAATTCCAGCGATTGCTCCGACTGTGACGATGAATTGTGCCGATGCGAATCCGACTTGCTCGAACGCGCTAGCGATAGGTGCGTTGATGTCGATGTCTTTGTAGTTTACCATTCCGGTCAAGACGGCTGCGACTGCGATATAAAGGACTGTACAGATCAAGAGAGATCCGATGATTCCAATAGGCAAATCTCGCTTCGGATTTTTGGCCTCTTCGGCTTGCGTGGATACTGCGTCAAATCCCAGGTACGCAAAAATCACACCGGCAGCACCTGCCATCATTCCTTTTTCCGTACCTCCGAAAATAGGCGCACCAAAAAACGTGATCCCTCCATAACCGTAGGGTGCGAAATCCTTGGTCCAATTCTCAACGTTCACGTACGAGATTCCAGCGACGATTACGAAGAGAACTACACTTACTTTGATCGCGACCATGATTGAGTTAACGAATGCACTTTCCGTAACACCACGAACCAGGATGCAAGTGACAAGTGCAGTAATAAGAATGGCGGGTAAGTCAAATAAAAAGCCTGTTGGATAAAATGCTCCCCCGCTGACGGCCAACTTTTCACCCGTAGCAAGTGTAAAGTCGATGGCCTTGTTCGCTCCGTTGTAGTCGAATGGTGCTTCGGAAAATCGATGTAGTGAGCCTCCGGAATCGAAGACACTGACACCGAATTGGTGAAGTAATTTCTGAAGATACTTAGACCAACCGTGCGCTACTGTCGACGAAGCGACTGCGTACTCTAAAATCAAGTCCCAGCCGATGATCCAAGCCATCAACTCACCCATGGTTGCATAAGCGTAGTTGTATGCAGAACCAGCAACTGGAGCCATCGATGCAAACTCTGCGTAGCACAGGGCTGCGAATACGCAAGCGAGACCTGCGACCACAAAGGAAAGAATGATTGCGGGACCTGCTTTATTTGCAGCTGCTTGGCCGACAAGCACAAAAATCCCCGTTCCGATAATCGCTCCGACGCCCATAGCAGTTAGCGAAATCGGTCCAAGCGATCGCTTCAAGCTATGGCCCTTTTCCATGTCGCCCACCATAGAGCTAAGTGACTTTGTTTGAAATAGCTGATTCCAAGACATCGAAATGGTACTCTTAAAGAGAAAACTGCTGCCCAGAGGAAGCCAAATTCTAAATCTTGCTGAGCAATATTCAAGGACACAGACTGTTTCAATTCCAAAGAATTGGCGTAATGATGAGTGCAGAATGGAAAACTAAGCGGTTCGTCTCGCCCCTGCTGCTAGGGCTGATGTAGGATGCCTGTTTAGTCGTCTAGCTACCCTGTTTAGTCGTCTAGGCACATTGAGTAGAGAAATCCTACTGGCAAAACCTGTCGCAGATAACGCAATCCGCCAATTAGACTTTAACACACAAAGCTCAACTTTGAACAAAGACATAATAGGCTTACCGCTGGCAAAAATGGTCATTTTGATTCTGTTGTTGGTCATCGCCTTTGTCTTCACAGTCGGCTGGATCGCTTCATTGAGGAAAAAGTCTTCGGAGGGAATTCGTCCTAGTCCCTTTCAGCTAATGATCGGATTTTTGACCGATTTTTTCGATACATTGGGTGTTGGCTCATTCGCAACGACCACGTCTCTTTTTCGACTTGGCAAGGTGGTAGATGATGACAAGATACCAGGAACGCTAAATGTCGGTCATACGTTGCCGACAATTCTCCA
>JAYVBW010000997.1:0-3198 GCA_043750255.1 Pirellula sp. | reverse complement strand
TGAAGCCATTCAGCCAACGATATCCGATGCAGGAAACCCTTTCAGCGACGACGTCATACCCGCTGGTCCTGCCATTCGACGTTTCGCACGCGAAGTGGGCATCGATCTCGTTAGCGTTTCTGGAACAGGCGACGGTGGTCGAATCACTCGCGATGACGTACTAGCAGTGGTGCGCCATGCAAATCAAAGCGTGCGAAGTACGCCGCAAGTTACTGCGCCGGCAAGCAATACCGCAACCATCGCGAACGAAGTGCCCATATCCAAGCCAGTGACAATCGCGAAAGGGGCAGCATTACCCGGGACGGTAGCCAACGATGATTACGGTCCAATCCGTGTCGATCGGATGACTAAAATCCGCAAGACGATTGCAGCTCAAATGCACAAGTCTTGGTCAACCGTTCCTCGTGTCGTAAACTTTGATGACGCGGATATCACTGAACTCGAAGCCATCCGCCAAGCCAGCAAAGAGGACTATGCGTCTCGCGGCATTAAGCTGACCTCGATGCCCTTTCTGATCAAATCGGTTGCGACCGCGTTGAAGCACCATCCGGCCCTCAACGCAACCATCGACATGGAAAATGAACAAATTATCTACAAGGATTACGTCAATATTGGAATCGCAGTCGATGGCGAAAAGGGATTGGTCGTGCCAACTCTCAAAAACGCTGACAAAATGTCGATTCCCGATATCGCGTATGCATTGTCAGATCTGTCGTCGCGAGTTCGAAACAACAATTATACAGTCAGTGATCTTAGGGGCGGTACGTTTACGATCAGCAATCTCGGTGCGATTGGTGGAACCTACTCGACGCCGATTGTCAACGTTCCTGAAGTGGCGATCTTGTTGGTAGGCCGATCTCGAAAGATGCCCATTGTGATGGCCGACGACACGATCAAGCCGCGGCTGATGATGCCACTGAGTTTGGCATACGACCATCGGTCGGTCGATGGTGCCACTGCGGCCAGATTTTTAAACGACATCATTGCCTACCTCGAAGCACCAAGCCGATTGCTTCTAGCGATTTAGATCAGTGTGGTTGATCGCTCCGCGATCGTCGAACCTAGGTATTTCCGATCGCGGAGCGATCGTCCACACTACCAGTCGCCGCGGGCTATCGCCAGTCCGGATGGAATGCAAGCCAACAGTTGTCTCTGCGTTAATATTCGGATTGGCTGTCCGTTTTTGTTTCGTTGTGCTACCTGTTCCGCTGCCTGCGATTCTTCGACGCTTTCTTCATGGGATGGATCGGTGGTGCCCATGATGACGTATTGGGTTTGCATATTTAGTTTGGTTTGCACTACGGCACCGAGCTTAGACAAAAACGAAACAGAATCATCTCGGTCCAATCCCAACAGAGTGTGCATTAATACAACATGTTTGCCAGCCAATGGTCGAACGTCTTCGCAGCTTGCCAATATCGCGTCGGCTCGCAATCGCGTTCTTCGAATATGGTCTGCCCTGGATGGAGTGCCATCGTTTCGAAACAGTTTGGGTTGGTAACGCGACTGAGGCTCAGCCACAGACTCGATTCGAGTTCGTCGGACCGTTCTAGGTTGACGAATTTGGTCCACCCAAATGCGACCACGCGTTAAGCCTAGTTTCTCCTCTAGACATTCTAGGTCATTAGCGTTCGCTTGACTCGCGGCCGCAATTGCTATTTGCGCGCATGCGCGAGCATCTTCTAATGCGTTGTGGTGGTGGAACGGGATCAAAAGTCGTTCTGCGATTGCAGCCAGCCCATAGCCAGACTGGCCGGGCCAAGTTCGTTTTGCGATCAGTCGTGTGCATTGCAAATCAAACTGAGGTACGGCAATGTCATATAGCTGACACGTGCCTTGCAATACCGCCGCGTCGAAGCCCACATTGTGTGCAATAATGACACAGCCATCGATCAGCGGATGCAGTTCGTTCCAAACGCGATCCCACTCGGGGCTAGTCAAACAGTCTCGCGCGGTGATGCCATGCACTCGCACGCATTGCGGAGAGAAATACAACCGCTGAGGACGAATCAACCATTCTTTTTCCTCAACGATTCGCCAATCCTCCAATCGAACTACTCCCAATTGGCATGCAGAACTAGAACGGCTGTTCGCCGTCTCGAAGTCGATCACCGCGATTTGAGTTGCCATCCGTGAAAAATCCTTTATTTCCTTGGGCTTTCCCAATTGACGTCGACCACGCCGACTTGGTGATTGGCAAATCGAGCCATCACAAACAACAAGTCACTCAGTCGGTTCAAGAATACCACGATATGCGATGCGTCGCTAACATTTCGGTCGCGAGAAAAGCTGACTATTTCTCGTTCGGTTCGGCGACAAACGGTGCGTGCCAGATGAAGGTGTGCCGCTTGGGTACTGCCACCAGGCAAAATAAAATTACGGAGCGGTTTGAGGCTTATATCTAATTCGTCTATCCATTGCTCCATCTGCTCGACATGTATAAGGCCCGCCCATTTGAGTCCATGCTCCTCAGGATTCGGGGTGGCCAATTCGGCCCCCATCGAAAATAGATGATGCTGCACTGAACCCAGTATGCCGTCCAGTTTTTCCCCCAAGGAGGTCGCGCGAGAAATCCCAATGACCGCATTCAGTTCATCTACCGATCCATAGGCGCATATACGTGGATCGTCTTTTGCAACCCGTGGGCCACCAAACAATCCAGTTGTCCCCGCGTCTCCGGTTTTCGTGTATATCTTCATGTGTGATAATCACCCATTCTTTTGGAGTTTTAATCTCAATCCTATCTTGGCACAGTATTAGTCATGGAACCCGAAATATTTTCAAGCGGTTTTTTGCTTTTTCGAAAGCAAAAACTGCTTCAATTTTTGCTTATGAAGCACAGCACACGCTGCGATCTACCTAAGGGGCATTTGGATCCAGGTGAGACGAAACGACAAGCGGCGTTGCGCGAACTTAGCGAAGAAACCGGACTGCAATCTTCCGACGTTTGGCTGGACCCGAACTTTGTCTTTGAAAACCGCTACTGGGTCGCAACCAAGAAAAACGGGGGCAAGAAGCAGCTCAAAGAGCTAACTATCTATTTGGGGCTCCTAGAACGCGACCAGCCTATCTTGTTGACAGAGCACGAGGGCTTTGAATGGATCGACTGGTCACCTCCCCATCAGATTCAGGCCGAAACTATCGATCCACTATTGAAGCGGGTAGCGGAATATTTCAAAACGAAAACTCAATGGCCGT
>JAYVBW010000996.1:0-1703 GCA_043750255.1 Pirellula sp. | reverse complement strand
TTGCGGGAGTCCAGAATGGTTCCTCATTACCTGGTGCTATCGGCAACCCCCATCCCACGCACTATAGCCATGACCATTTTCGGGGACCTCGACGTTTCCGTTTTGCGAGACAAACCACCTGGACGTGCAACCGTGCACACCTACTTAGGGAACACTGCCCAGCAAGATAAATGGTGGGAGTTTGTCGTTAAGCAAGTACAAAGCGGCCGCCAGGCGTATGTGGTCACTCCTCGAGTCGAATCCGATCCGGAATCAGAAGTGGTCGGGGCGGAGCAAGTCTATCGGCAATTGCAGGCCGGACCGCTTGCAGGACTTCGCATTGAGTTGCTACATGGCCGGATGGATGGCAACGAGAAACAAGCAAAGCTGGATGCTTTCACCACGGGGCAGACACAGGTTCTAGTTGCGACGACGGTTGTTGAGGTAGGCATTGACGTACCGAATGCTACGGTCATGACAATCCTGGACGCGGATCGGATGGGATTGGCTCAGCTCCATCAATTGCGAGGCCGCATCTCACGCGGTAGTTTTCCTGGCTATGTATGCGTTTTTGCAAAACCTGGCGTTGCACCGGAGGAAAACGCTCGGCTGAGTGTGCTGGCCTCGACCGATGACGGTTTTCGATTGGCCGAACAGGATTTGAAAATGAGAGGACCAGGCGACTTGCTAGGTACCAAGCAAATCGGCTTGCCACCATTGCGCATCGCCGATTTAGTAAGAGACGCTGAAATTCTTGTACAAGCGAGAGGAATAGCTCAGAAAATCGTGGAGCAGGACCCAAACCTCGATCTGCCGGAGCACGCAATACTAAAACGCCAAGTCAAGCAACGGCACGGGGCCGTCGTCACGCTTGGTGATGTCGGCTAACCCTCTTTTCGTTTTTCGTTTTCGAAGTAAAGGATCTCCATATCATGGTCGAACCGTCCGACAAAAAAACACCTAGCGGGGAGGTTGCAACAGGAATCTGGCTGTGGTCGCTATTGTTTCCTATTTCGCTCGCGATCTATTGGCTGACCTCAAGCATTGTTTTGGCTGCATTGTTACCGTCCATTCGCATGGCGGTTCCGACTCTACAGGCGGGATGGTGGATTCGTTGGTATGAACGAAGTTATGCGAGGCGGACTCGGGGTACTATCCTTTGGTTGTTCCATGTGGCGGCTGCGCTTTGGTTGGCTTCTGCCGCATCACTTGTGACCGTCGTGTTTCTCGCAATGATCGAAGCTCGTTTCGGAAAGCAACCGGACATGAACCGATTTGTAACCGGCATGTTAATGATTGTCTTCGGCATTGGGTCGAGCACTCTTATCGGCCTTCCTGCTTCTTTCCTCGCGTTGCGTAATTCTGTTCGGGTCTGGGTGCATCCGAAAACACTGAGATGGTGCCAAGGAAATTGTGAACTCTTGACGCACCTCACGTTTCAGCCTCCGAAGTTCAATTACGCCGTATTTGTCCTGGGAACGAGTCTGGTTACACCTGGGTTGGTCCTCGGAACGTTTATCTTGATAGCTTGCACGCGAACCGGGGGCCAACTGGACAATGCGACGCTAGGACTATCAATCGTTATCATGATTTCCTTTTTCATCGTGCAACCCATAGTTATGATTGTTGCGTATGTCAAAATTTCCGATAGGATCATCGCTAGGAGCCCAAAAGAGTGTTGGGGTAATGCGAAAGACAAATAGCCGGGACAAAGTTGAAATCCC
>JAYVBW010000995.1:0-1578 GCA_043750255.1 Pirellula sp. | reverse complement strand
CCACCATGATATCGCTAAGATTGTCGAAGCTCGAACGTCCTGGATTCGCTAATCCAGCCGCAGCTCGAAGTGCTTCACTAACATCGGTTCCGCGCGACGTAGTCGGTATCGAATCCACTGCGCTAAATAATCGATTCCGGTCCTTTGTAAAACCTTGCCGAACATCGGCTCGATCGGAAAACGCGATCACCATCCCCACATCGTCGGCAGCAGTATCCGAAAGCAATTCTCGCACTTTCTTCTTAGCCAAGTCCAATCGCGATGGGGCAACATCCGTCGCTTGCATGCTAGCCGAATTATCAATAACGTAAATCCGGCGTTCACCCATTCGATTTTGTCCACTCCAGCCTGGCCGCAAGCACGCCAAAATCAAAAGCGCCAAAAAGAGCAGTTGCAGATAAAGGAGAATATTTTTTCGCAACCTCTGCCAAATACTATTAACATGAACGTCTTCTAAAGTTTTCCTCCAAAGCAAAGTACTCGGAACAGCCAGTTCACGGCGTTTCAATTTCAAAAAGTAAAGGCTGAGAACTGCTGGCGGAACCGCCAGTATCATCAGCCATTGCAAAGGCCCGAGGGCACTGATCCAGCTCATCGCACAAGTCCTTTGCTCCGGAGATATTCATTAACCAGCACATCCGCAGCCTGATCGCTTCTAGCGGGAACGTAGGTGATCGATCGCTTGTTGCAAAACGATTTGGCTTGCTCGATAAAGGCCGCAAGGGTCTGTTGGTAACGATTGAGAAGCCCTGCCGAAATCGAAACCTCGCGTTGATCTCCGTCTTCGCAATCGATCAATTTTAAATCACCTTGTGCTGCTGGCGAAAGTTCTTCGGGGCTAAGCAGATGGATGAGGAATATATCCATCTCTCTTGCAACCAACATTCTCAATCCGGACTCGTATCCTGATTTGTTCATTAAGTCGGTAACTAAGACTACAATTCCTTTGCCTGTATTCTTGACGCAAAATCGCTTGATCGATTCTGCCATCGTTGTGGCTGAGGTCACACACGAAAGGGACTCGAGATGGCCGAGCAATCGGTGAGCCGAGGTCTTGCCGCGAATGACAACTGGATTCGACGAAGTTTCAAAACTGGAGATCGAAACGCGATCGCCACGGCACAGACCAATGTACGCGAGGCTCGCCGCGATTTGCTTGGCAACCAAAAATTTGCTAGGTTCGCCAAAATCCATCGACATGGAATCATCGATGATTGTGTAGAAGTGCAGGTCCTCTTCCTCGAGAAAGATCTTCAAATACAATCGATCCATTCTCGCAAAAAGATTCCAATCGATAAAACGTAAATCATCGCCGCTGACATAATTCCGGAAGTCGGCGAATTCGACGCTCTGGCCTTTACGCTTGCTACGCCGTTCGCCTTTCATTCGGCCACGAAAGATTTTGCGACTAACCAACTCCATGCGTTCTAGTTTGGCCATCGTTTCGGCTGAAAGGAGGGCCGACGAAGGGGACGACGTGATTGGTGAGCTCTCTAGCATGCGCTACCGACAATTTCGAGATGCGTGAATAAACAGTTGATTCCAAGTTTAGCAAAAAACCAAGAGATCGGCATGAGG
>JAYVBW010000994.1:0-1612 GCA_043750255.1 Pirellula sp. | reverse complement strand
GTTTCCCTAAGAACACACCAACCTGATCGATGACAAGGTTATTAGGATGCGTAACCGGCTCAAGCGGCTTCGGTTTCGATTCAGTGAAGTGCGTCATGTTGATTCTAGCTCTTAAATTGCTTGGATTTCAATGGCTGTAGAGTCCTTACGGTAGTACTGGGTGTAGCCACGAGTCGCTCGAACTCGAACATATGGAATAAACGTTGGTGTCAGAATTCGATGCTCACCGAGAACGATCTTAGCGTTTGGCATGTAACTACTAATTCGATCAAATCCATCCTTAGCGGCACAAAGCTTTGGCCCAAAATCATCCAAGAATTGCGAAACCCCATACATTCCTATATTTAGAGTGCCGGGGTCGGTTGGCTGTCGAGTAAACCCATTTGGCAGGAAGCCGTCGTATTGACTCGTGCCTTGAAATTGCCAAAAACACCCACGTTTGCCGATTTGATTTACGTGACAAGCAACGTGCTCTAATTCATGGACCCGAAAATCATCCAGACCATCCAATGTGATTGCGACTCTCAAAAGACCTTGATGAAAACACCATTCGCGATATGCAATTGTCGAGTCGTAGAAGCCGTTGTCTGCTTCGCGGCTTTCCTGTCGAATCTTTACAAATGTATTTTGAACGATGCAATTCGTTGGTGGCGAAAACCGAATTCGTTGTGCCTTTATGGAATCGAAAATTCGCTTGGCTT
Organism: Pirellula sp.; assembly: GCA_043750255.1. Taxonomy (GTDB): domain Bacteria; phylum Planctomycetota; class Planctomycetia; order Pirellulales; family Pirellulaceae; genus JBKCUI01. The sequence goes on along the minus strand of JAYVBW010000994.1, from coordinate 911 downwards.
CGCTCAAGCTGCTAGCTGCTGGATAGCACCGAAAGCAGGCATCAATCAATGCGAGCTTAAATGCGTAGGGCGTTGGAACGAGCAAAGTCTTACCGCCCTTGCTGGTCGCGTGCGTCATACGTAACGAGAAGAGTGAAACTGGTTCGTAGTCCAGCAAAAGCCATTTCAATTCTTGCTGAATCGGCGATTTCTGGGTTGGGTCATCATCTTCGGTTTGCTTTTTTTTTGCCATGTTTAACCTTGAATATCTTAGACGGACTCAACTTGTTCGATTACGTCTGCCATCACGCCAGTGAACTGTTCCAGGCTCGAAAAGCGGCGAGCTTCAAGCTTGCCAGGCGAGACTCGGTTTAGTTGAGTACAGATTCCTTCGATCTGCGATTGATAACTGCCATTCAAGGCACTTACGCTTGGTGCTGGCATCGACGAGCAGGACAACGAGATGACCCCGGAAAAATCGACTAGGTGCGGATGTTGTGTATTTCGATGGGCACCATTCATTCGGACGAAGGTATTCAAGACGCTCGTCAGTAACGCTTTTACTCGAAGCAAACGTTCCGTTTCATCAATGGCATACTCTAGAGTAATGTCGTTTCTCGCGACCTTAAATGTATCCACATTGGCTACGACAGCGTATTGTCCCGAGGATGCAGGGCGGTGAAAAATGTTTTGACCTAGGTTCTCTCCGGCGCCAGAGCCTTTTCCGCGTCCCTCAGGAACATACTTGGCATGAAAATAGGATTCGGTTCTTGTCGTTTCCGGATGTCCGATCACCCAGCCGAATTCAACACAGGACTTTCGTGCAATTGATCGCTTCTTGCCGATGTCACTCGTAATAAGTATGCCTTCTGCGTCGTCAATAACGCATCGTTGAATTGCACTGTTAAGGATAATCGAATCAAGTGTCTCCT
>JAYVBW010000993.1:0-6936 GCA_043750255.1 Pirellula sp. | reverse complement strand
GACTCTTTCCTCGATTTCTTCGCGCGAAGCATGGCCGTACGGGATGCTAGAGGTGATCGTGTTAATAAGCTCGGAAGGATTGAAATTGCCAGCTACCTTGGACAAGATGGCTTTCTGCATAACCACACATTCCACTTCGGAAGACAAGCCCAGCTTTAAAAGTCCCTGGATGGATGGGAATACTCCTGTGACTTGAGCCCCAAAATCGTCGCAAAGGAATTCAATTGCGGTAGCGTTGCGGGAATACGGTAGCGAGGACAGCCACCATGCAACCCCTGTCACTCCCATCAAAAGGAAATATCCTTCGTAGCCATCCAGGCCAATTCGTTGAACGGCGAGGATTCCAAGCAACGAACCCAAGGCAACTGTCACAATTCGAAATCGATCTATCACAAGATAGTACTTGTAGTAGTGACCCAACTCATGTCCCATTAAGTCCTGGATTTCGGCTGGCTCCAGTTTGTGGAGGGCCTGTCTATTTAAATAGATTCCATTGAGCGATCTGAATAGGCTTCCAAAACCGACATGCATTGCGGCGGCATTCATAGAGGGACTGGCCACAATGTAAACGGGCAAATTTTCCTCCGGCAGCCGAAGGATTGCGAGCGTGTCCCGAAAAAGCTTTTGTAACTGAAACTTATCGTATTGCCCGAATCGAGTGGTCTCTTTGAGATCTTCAATTCGCTTCTTTTTGGTGGCTACGTGAATGGCAATGGAAGACGCAAATGGGCAAACCATCGCACCTATCGCGACCGTTGTGATGATCGGTTCACGCATGACCCATTGCCAGTCGACAATCACTGCGACGATTCCGATCAAAGCAATTTCGAAAAACAGGAGCAGCCAAGCGAACCGATTCGCTCGATTCATCTGGTCGATTAAATCCGAGCGACGCGGGACAGGAGTTGCAATCACCATGCGTAGTTAATTGCTTTCGCTTAGATATACGAACTGAAAAGGTAACTTAGGAAATTAAGTGATGCCTTGGCGCGTGTTTGGTAATAGACTTTGCCAGGGCCTGTGTAACGGTTGATGAGTCCCTCACCTGACATGATCGAATCGCGAACACTATCGGTTGCCTTGACCAATTGGTAGGTGATGGTGTCCGAAAAGGCGACTGCGAACCGATTGTCCAGGAAGAACTTTTCGCCCTCGGCCAAATCCTTTTCAATTATGGCTCCGTAGGTTTGGCAGAAGACGGTTCCACTACCGCTCGCATGTAACAGGAATAGCCCTTTCTTGGACATGACTCCTTTCACTCCGCCATATTTGATCTGCAAATTGCAGTCACCGATGTTGGCTAGATAACCACCTCGCGTAATGTAGAAAGCCGATTGGTCCGATAACTTTAGACAGAGAATGTCCCCTTGGACTGACGGTGCGAGCGTGAGCACTTGCTCATCCCGTTTTGCCAAAAATTCAGCGGTAAACATGCTTTCACCGCCCAACAAGTTTTTTGCACCGCTGAGCCAAGCATTGCCTTTCCCTCGACGACCAACTGAAGCAGAGAGTTGTAGACCGGAGGTCATCGATAGCATACTGTCAGGTTGAGCCATCACCAACTCCCCCTGATTCAAGTGAATCTCAAGCACGGAAAACACGGGACCATGCAAAACGGAGTATTTCATGAATCAAATTGGCCGTTGGATTGGATGGGGGGGCATTAGTCATCTACGCCCGGAGCGACACGTTGCTTAAGGAAATAGCCACCAATGGCAATCGCACCCAGTATTCCTAAGAAAATGAACAGGGCTGCAAACCGTGATACACCCAAGACTTCTTGGATTGTCGTGATGCAAATATCGTAAATGACAATGCGAATAAACCAACCGATAATTGAACCAATACCACCACTGCGGGCAGCGAGCATAGTAAAACGACTCATCAGTGGACTCCAATTAAAATTCGGGAAGTTTGGAATTGCCTTGAATTCCGCAATAATGTTAACGTATGAGGGTCTTGGAATGTAGCTTACAAAAAAATATTTTGCGAGGATGATTCAGCTTCCAGAGTTTACGATCCGAAGCTTGAACTTTGGAACGAGTGCTCAATCACTGGCTCGCGCGTCGCTTTATTGGGAAATTTTGCCGCAGATTACGGTGGCGTTGTGGCCGCCGAAACCGAAACTGTTGTTCATCGCGATGCGGACCTTCATTTGACGAGAGTGATTTGGAGTGTAATCCAGGTCGCAGCTTGGGTCGGGAGTATCGAGGTTGATGGTAGGCGGGATAACGTCGTGATAGCAGCTTAGAATCGACAGTATCATTTCGATACTTCCGCTGGCACCGAGCGCGTGTCCCAAATGTCCCTTGGTGCTAGAAAGGGCCACCGTGCGAGCGGCTTCGCCGAAGACATTCTTGACGGCGACGGTTTCGGCTTTGTCCCCGAGTGGAGTGCTCGTTCCGTGGGCGTTGATATAGTCGATGGCTGTTGGATCGAGCTTTGCGTCTCGAAGCGCATTGAGCATCGCTCGACTAGCTCCTCGACCTTGTTCGTCCGGCGCGGTAATGTGGCCAGCATCGCACGAGCCACCGTATCCTAGGATTTCACCGTATATTCGAGCGTCTCGTTTTTTCGCGTGTTCGAATTCCTCGAAGATAAGCACTCCGCAGCCCTCGCTTAGAACGAATCCATCGCGATCGCTATCGAATGGTCGGCTTGCTTTTTCGGGAGCATCGTTCCGAGTTGAAAGTGCTTTCATATTGGAAAAACCAGCAACACCCATGGCCGTGATGGCCGCTTCCGTACCACCGGTGATCACGATGTCCGCTTCGTCATATTGAATCGCTTTCAGAGCGTCGCCCATCGCGTTGTTACTGCTAGCGCAAGCAGTGGCGACGGCAAAGTTTGGACCTTTCAGACCGTACTGAATTGCGAGATTGCCGCCAGCAGCGTTGAGCATCATCTTTGGGATGGTGAACGGGCTAACACGATCGGGGCCGCGACTAAATAATCTGAACATCTGTTCTTCGATCTCGTTGAGACCTCCGATTCCAGAGCCCAATATCGCACCGCAGCGGAATGGATCCTCCTTGTTGAAATCCACCCCCGAATCCTGCACCGCATGATAGCCCGCAAACATGGCAAAAAGCGTGAAGCGATCAAGCCGTTTCACGTCCTTGGCCTCGACCGTTATACCAGGACTGAAGTTGGTGACATCGCCACCAAACCGGACTTTATGACGCGTCGTATCGATCACAGTTAATGGATGAATTCCACTCTTGCCCTCCAAAACGGATTGCCAGAGCAAATCAACATCACAGGCCAGGGGCGTAACGCAACCAAGCCCCGTCACGACGACACGACGTTTCATACTTTATCCGAAAACGATCCTAGATAGGGGACGACAAACTTGGTTGTTATTCGACTAAGCCTGTTGCTTTTCGATGTAATCAACAGCTTCACCGACGCGTTGGATTTTTTCCGCAGCTTCTTCGGGGATGCTAATGTCGAACTCTTCCTCCAGTTCCATCACTAACTCGACTGTATCCAGCGAGTCTGCACCGAGATCATTAACAAAGTGAGTATCTCGACTGATCTTGTCTTTTTCGACGCCCAGTTGTTCTGCAACGATGTCGATTACTCGTTCCTCAATAGAAGCCATAGCAGGGTGCTCCCCTCAGCAAATTTCAAATCAAAATGTGGTGGAAAAGTAGTCAACCGCCAAAACATATTTTGACGGGGTGCCAAAGATAGAGGATTCTAGCAAAATAGGTCAAGCCATGAAGAGCTTTCCTTTCGACTTAGAAGCCCAAATAGTTCTCTGAAAGTCAGATTTCAAGGATTTTTCGGGTTGAGATTCAAAAAATTGATTCAAACGGCAATTCCTTTGCCGTTTGCGAAACAACCGTAATTTCAAGTTTTCACTCGTCAACTAACGCCGAATTTGGTTTGGCTCGCCGGAGATTGGCTGGGCACTATTGGCTGGCGGCAGCGAAAAATTGCCAGGGACAATGGGTGGCAATTGATTCGGATTTCCATATTGGGCCGATGGTTGTGGCAGACCATTTGTTGGCGGGTTTGACGGAAAGTTAGATGGCGGAAGACCGGTTGGTTGAAATCCAGTTGCTGTTGCCGGGGTTGGACTGTTGGTCGGCTGGAAGTTACCTGCCGAAGCGGGTGCGTAGTTCCCTGCTGGCGGGTAGTTACCTGCTGGCGCGTAGTTTCCGACAGGCGGGTAGTTTCCGACAGGCGGGAGGCTGGAGCCAGGTCGGGCATTATTGGGAGTAAAGCCGTTATTGGTAGGGAAAGAGTTCGAGGGCGAAAGGTTGTTTGGTTGGATGTTTCCTGCAGGTGCGGCGGAATTCGCTGGGAAACCGGTTGGTGCGTTCGGCAATGTTGCTACGCGTTGCGGATCCTGGGTGGGTGCGGGTTGCTCGGGTTCAAGTTTTTCGAAGTCGACAATTTGCACTTCGTCACCATTTTTGGGATCGACAGCCATGCCGCAAATGCGCCAGCCTGCTGGTTCCTTTCGCAGCTCCCATACTACCTCCAACTCGCTAGCTGGTTGCCCTGGCTGTTCCGGCTCAGTCCACGTGCTTGAAACGAGCATGCCACCATCTTGTTCGGCTGCTTCGATGATTTGGAAGGTTGCCAAGGGAGAACCGAGTGGAGCGATTTCGAGTTCTTTGCGTTTGATTTCTTCGCGAGCTAACGAGGAGAGCAACGATGACAGTTGGGCTCCATTTCCTTGTCGCATGCTATCCAAGAAGAGTCGAACTACTTCTTTGGGATCGCTGGGCGTGGTCAGAGCAGTGCCATTCTGAACGATTGCGGTGGATGTGGTTGAGGTCCCGGTGCTAGCGATTTCTTGTTTTGTTCCGCATCCTGAAGTCAACAAAACTCCCGCGGCGAGCGGTAGCCATAGCGATTTTTTCATGGTTTGAAGTCCGTTTCAAAATTGTGTTTGGGTCTGGCCATCCGAGGCCGCCCCTCATCGATAGACAAAAACATGCCTACGTGTCAATACCGAGATGCTGGCGAGGATTTTTAACGCTTGTCGTTTTTTGCGAGCGTTTGCAGTGAATTTGTCCCGAGAGCCGCAGCGCGGCACCAAAGAAGCTATAGCCTAGCCCGGATTATTCATTAGCCGAAGGGCATACGACTACTCGAAGATACGCTTGCGATCTGCCGTTGATTCATCGGAGCGGTGAAAGTCGACGATGTCTTGTTGTTCCATTTGCCATGTGTAAAAAGCTGGCACTTCGTCGATGACGGCAGGAAAGTCCACAATTCCGTCATGTGCCGATCGAAGAATGACGCCGAGTTGTTCAAGCTCACTCACGTAATCTTCCAGATGGGCAGTTTCATTCTTGAGATCTTCCTGGATCTCCGTGATTTCCGCATCGTAAATCTGAAAGCGTGCCTTGCCTTCGTGCCGTCGCAACATTCGACGAAGATTTGACTTTCGTTCCGTAAGTTCCCGATGCGACAACGAGATGTCAGTCACAATGAGACGAAGGAGCGGGAGCATTGCTCTCGCTTGTTCGATCGTAAATATCTGAGTTGTTTTTGTGGTCATAGTTGGCAGCCGCCTTCTTCGTTGTCTCGAACGCTGTTACGCGTACAAGGATTTGTGCCAAGACAATATCGACAACTCGCAAATTAGGAAAGTTCACTTGGGTCCGACAGCGCCCTATTCAATTCTTGCTCGAATTACCCAGCATTCAATCTCTGATCTTCCCAGATTAGTGGGAATTTCCCACCCACGGACACTGTAAATTCGTCGCAAACCTGATCGACCAGTTCTGAAGTCACTTTTTCCGACTGGCGAACCGCACCTGCAACCAACGCCAATTCCGAGATTTGGACGATTTTTCTTGGAATACCATTACTTAGTTCTTGAATTCGCGTTATGGCTTGGCAGTTGAAAATGTCGCCATTTTCGCCAGCTTGATGTAGAGCAAAATCAAAATAATCCGCCGTTTGACCTAGATCCCAGCTCGGCAATTCAATCTTAAGCTCACATTGATCCAGGATCCACCTTGGCAAGTTTACGATCGAATCGTCGTCTACGCTAAGAAGCATGCACCAACGGATTTGCGCACTCCAAAGTTGTGAAATAGCTTGGTAAACGTCTTCATTAACGTCATGAACGTTATCTAATAACAGCACGGTTCGATGTCCCATTGCAGATTCTGCAAACAAATGGTCGTTGATTCTTGACCAGCAATTCTGAGTGGACAACCGCGATTCCTGGCAAGGGTCAAGAGCACTTAAAATTCGGTTGGCTAACATGTCTCCGTCGGCACAACGGAGATCAACTATCACAAGGTTTTCACGGGTTGATCGCGAATTTCTTGTTCTGCTAAAGTGTTTCAAAAAGGTGGTTTTGCCAACCCCCGAAGGCCCAATCACCAGCCCTAATCGCTTTCCTTGTTCAACCAGAAACTCGCTTCGAGCCATCGCTTCTTCGATCGTTCCGCCCGTGAACATTCCTCGTCCATTTGCGCCGATGGTGAATGGTGAACGAAGAAGTTTCCAATGTCGCAGAAAGCTCATCTTTTTATCCTTTGCGATTTGTCGCCGCTTTTGCACTTGTGAGCGACGACGGCAAAATTTTTAAACTACACTGCTTCTCGTCACACAGTCACGGTTGTCTCCATCAAATCCGGAACGGCTATCCAATTTCTTAAGCAATTTTGCGATTTTTCCTTAAGTAACCGAAGGCTAATGGTCAGGTATTGGAATTCACATTAAACTCGAATGAATGTTCGGTCCCATCTTCCAACGTGAAATAGCCATATTACCTCGCCGTGGCAGGCATTTTGTTAGTCGAGTCGTGTTTGCGATGATGCTCTTCGCAATCATTTGTACGACTTGGTTGCTTTTGGCCGGGATTCAGCCAGTTCAAAACCCAGGTGACTTGGCTCGTTTTGGCGTTCTTATTTTTCAACTGATTGCACCCTTCCAACTGATTGTTTTGCTTTTCATGGC
>JAYVBW010000992.1:0-5235 GCA_043750255.1 Pirellula sp. | reverse complement strand
ATCACGAAACCGAGAAAGGGGACGAAAATGAAGGCGCAGCAGAACGCATTACAGCGCACGAAGAACCACCGTTCTGTGCGGAGTTGGTAAAGGACTGGCTTGGATATCTCGGCGCGCATTCGGAAGCGAGTCCAATCTTCCGGCTGCACCCATTGCACAAGTGGTTTGGGAAGCTCTTCCGAATTCAACTTTGGGCGGATATCCGTCCCATCCAAGGGAGCTAGTTCAATCGCAGTCTTGACCGAAATGATTTCCCGGACCGCACCGTAGCCTTCAAACCGAATGGTTCCGACCTGATAGCTCCCCATTCCCGTAACGACCGTAAGGGAGTCGCCGCAATCTTTGATGCTGATGATGTCTGCGTAAGGGATTGTCGTAATTCGCGGCCAGGGATGTCCGCGTGGAATCAAAATGGCATCGTCAGTCAGTTCAAGCGTGCAGGGAAATGCGAGGCGGCGGATTAGGACGACGAGAGCCAAGGTGGCGAAGATCACGCTCAGCGCAATCCATCCAAGATGCGGCATCTCCGCAAAACCCCAAGCCAAATGCACCATCCAGGCGGATAAACCAAGATAGAACAAAATGCCAAGGGCTGTCGCGCGTAGCGGCATCTCGTAGTGATAGCGGTTCGTTGTATTCATGACGGCCAAGGAGGACGAGGCCTCCATCGTGGCAGGAATCGGAGGCTAAAGTTGTCCTCAATCCCGATTTTTGCTGTAAAACCTGACGGTAATTGCATAACCAATTGCATTCTATCAAAACAAATGAATTCGTAACCATCATTAGAGATTCGGTTTACCGTCATCACCTTTCTATTCCCAGTTTCTGTCGACCATCCTTGGTCAAACGATTCGAATTCCATCCAGGGTCCCACGTTTGTTCAAAAACTACTTGCCTAACACCTGGGACGTTCATCAATCGCTCGCGAATGGGCACCGACGTGGTTGGATGAACCGAAATGGAACCGTCGATAAAGTATCCGAGCCGAGGTCGTCCCCGATGAGGCATGGCCATCACAAGTGTTACGACATCATCCCGAACTCGAACGTCGTAAACCAGGCCAAGGTCGACGACATTGATGTCTGCAGTGTATAGCTGTGCATCTTTGCAATCACGCAGCGCATGCCAAATTGCTGACTTCAACTGTGAACAATCGCCCGCTTCACCAGGACGCGCCAGTCTACGCTCCACTGCCTGTGCGGAGTTAACATCGATCGTTGCGGCAACGTTTGGTTGCGGCGAAGCAAGGCTGGCGGATACCATCAAAGGATTTACAAGGCAACGACGAAGCGACTCGATCGCTTGCGAACCAGCCGACTCTGTAAATGGAATCGCGACATATGCGTTCCTCTGTTTCAAATCGGCACCAGCCGGCACGTTTTTTACAGGTAAGGGATAGCGGCTCCAGACGCTGCCATGCCAACGATAAAACAATTCGGGTGCACCTGTGTGTTTAAGTTCTGGCATGCCAGTCGCCGAATGCTCGAGGAATAGAGCCACAAAAGAATCCTTACTGACCTTGTTGAAGAAGCCAACTCCCCACAAATTTTGTGATTGATCTGGAGGCACGTCTCCAGTGCGGAGTCTGCCCTCCGCAGTCATCCACAACTTGTCGGTAAAAGATTGGCCGGAGAATACCCATTCATCATCACGAAGTGCTTGTGCCGAAAAATCTTGAATCGCTTTCATGGAACCGATCTTGTGGAACCACGGTAAACCAGCATAGAAGCGATATTCGATATCTACTTGGAGGCGACTGGGCGAATAGATTGGATGGACGGGCGAGTAAGGAAACCCCCAACGCCGGATAATCGTACACAACGGACCGCGAATGACTTCGTAGTCTGGACAGCGATCCCATAGCGAGATACGAAGCTTTTGAAAATTGTCCTTATCGACATAGTCATGAGCCCAATCGATACCGGGTGGTTCACCATGCCCTTCCCCACCTGAAAACAGTTCGAGGCCGTGTTCGCGACGTAGGGTTAAACGTTCCAATTGCCCCGTTTGTTTGGAAAGTGAGGCTTTAAAGTGAGCGTTGGAAATATCCAATCCAACCCCCTCCCCTTCGGTCAGCAGGTCGGAAGGATACTGAGGCAATTCAGCATCGGCATTGCCGTAGAAAACGAGCAAGTCTTGTTTCTGTCTAGGAAGACTGTCAACCATCAATAGGATCTTGCAGTGCACTTGATTGCCTCGCCGAACTTCGCCAAATACTTGGCACTGTAGTTCAGCGAGCCGACCACCGCTGACTGTAGCCACGCGAATCTCGCGAGCCAGCGATGTAACTTGGTCTGCAGGGAAACTCATTGAGATTTCAACCGGCTCGGAGCGGCGAGATTCACCAACCGTTTCTTCCACAGTGAGCGTCTTGAAGTACTTCCAGCCTCGTGCCCACTCTTTCCATTCAACCGCTAATGTGTCAACCGTTCGCAACTGATCGGTCTCGACCAGCGACGCGGCCGGAGGTTGTTCTTCGTGTTGCGTCTGAATTACCGTGTCTCGCAAAGAGTGGGTGAGCGATCGAGCTAAATCGAAGTCCCGTTTCTCCCAAGCAGCTTCGAGTAATCGCATTTTGGTCTCAAAGGAATCGCTGCGACGCTGTGCGGTCGACGCCGCATCGTCGACTTTTGCTGGCGATTGTCCAAGACTGAGGCATGCTAACGGCAGCATGAAAACCACGAATGCACTCGGAGCTCGACGCATGATGAAATTCCACATCTGATTTTCTCGACTGTTGTTTAATGTCAATTCGCCGTTCAAAACCGAATCCTACAATTGTCAAGAAACTATAATCGGCCTGCGAAAAGTTGCTTGATCGTGTACAAGCGTGCAACCTCTATCTGGAAAACACGCGAGCGAGAGGTGAACAATTGCTTGGGGTTCCGTTTGATATTTCGAATTTACCGTTTTCTGACCCCCAATAGTCGCATGGCAATTGCAATTGTCGTGCTGACCCCCTTTGTTGAATTCTATCGCAATCCGCCTGCACGCACGACTCCTCATCCGTTTACCGACGTTTTCACACTAGCTGAATCACACTGGGCGCGGTTTACCACATTCGCTCGTGACAGGAACTGTAGAGGCTTATATGTTCGAATCCCGGAGCGATGCAGAACAACCGAAGCGGAATAAAGTATGCCACCGAGAGCTTTCAATCCAGCAGCGCAACGGTGAGTGACTCAACAGCCAAAGGGCTTAGCACGATCGGCGGAAGGAAGGTGAATGGTCACACGGAGCAGATTGCTAAAGAACACTACTGGACGGTCTCGGATAATGATCTCGATATTGCGATTGAAAAGCTGTCTCCAAAGTTAGCCCAAAAGTTAGCCCAATCGAATGTCTCGAAGAGTCTAGATTCGTCCTTTAATGTCTCAGAGGTAGTTGGAGCAGGAACGAAAAAAGCCCAGGAAATCCAGGGCTTTGACGCTATTTGTCGTTTGTTGGCTTCGCTTGGCGAAACCCTTACAGTGGACGATATTGGACTCGAACCAACGACCCCCACGATGTCAACGTCCGAGTCCATCGACGAAAACCCTGCAAATTATTGGGCCAAATGCGACGATGCCGAACGCTTGCACCAATGCTTGCACCAAATCGCCGAATTGGTCGAACGGGGTAGGCTTGAAAAACTGGCCGAAGCGATTGCGGATTCGCTCGAACCAGACGCATTGGAACGACTTGCCGACGCACTAAACAAGCGGGCTGAAAGGACTGATCCAAAGTGGGTTTAGGGGGTTACAAGTCACACTCTTATTGTTTGGTAGGACTCTTACTCAATGTAAGGCCATCGCAAGCGTGCGACATACGCGAACTCGAACGGCAAGCGACCGAAAAAAACCCACCTAACCCACTTAACCCACTCGCCGGAATTGCAGGACACGGCGGGGCAATCAAAAAAGGGGTTACACAATGAGTTGGGAAACGAGAGCCAACGGGAATCGGTACTACACCCGTAGCCGTCGCGAACGCGGCAAGATTCAGCGGGAATATGTCGGCGGCGGGACGGTGGGAGAGCTGGCGGCAAAGCTGGACGAAATAGACCGTGAATCAAGATTGCTTAAAGCGGAATCGATTCGAGAAGCACGACGACTAGCCGAACGGATGGACGAAGCATTGGCGGAATTTGAAGAAATGGCCGACTACATCGGTCGCGGGTTACTGATCGTGGCAGGGTATCATCAACACAACCGAAGCGAATGGAGAAAACGGAATGAGCAAGACTGAAACGCAAGCGATGGCCAAGACTGAAATCGATTTGGCGGACATGGTGAAGATGGCAAATTCCGGCGACAAGCAATCGTTGGCAATTCTGCGACGTGAGCTTATCGGCGAAAATTCAAACGCGCTTATCGACATTGCGGGTAATCTCGCTAGCAGTCTGGAACAATCAACCTTAAACGTGATGCTTGGGGACAAACAGCAAGGGACACGGTTAGTTCTCTTAAAGAAATTGGACCGAATGCGGGCTGAACTTGGCTGGAATGAATCACCAAAGCTCGAACGCATTCTGATTGAGCGAGTTTGCCAAACGTGGCTCTATCTCCACTGGTTGGAAATGGTAGACGCCCAATCGAAGAACCGATCAATCAATCTTGCAAAGCATGAATCCGAAAGGATTGAACGGGCTGAACGTCGGCACTTGCGAGCGGTCAAGATGCTTGCAACGGTTCGCAAGATGGCTCTACCGCTGAGGATCGACTTGAAAGCCGAGTTGACAGTAGCCGAATCGAAATCACCCGCAATTGGACCGCGAAACCGATTTGATTTAATGAACTCAACCAACTAGAACCATTAAGAATTCTTCGTCAATACTTCGAAGCAAGACAATTAGGATGAACAGGATTGATGGAAAATGAGTAGGAATGCGAATGATATGAGTGAATCGACGAAATCCCGTCAAACGCTGTTTGCGCTTGCAATTGCCAAGGGAAGCACGATCAAGGATGCTTCGAAATTTACTGGCATCGCTGAAGTCACGGGCTATCGATGGAGCCACGACAGACAAGTAGTTGAAATGGCAACAGGCTATCGGGTACTTCTAGTTCGCGAAACCATCGGGCGACTTGCCAATATGGGTTCTAAGGCGTCGCAACGCTTGGAACAACTGATCGATTCAGAGGACCCAATCGTTGCTTTGAAAGCAAGTGTCTTTGCTCTGTCCGAAGTGCGACGAATTGCCGATTTGATCGGCAATAGTCTTTACACTCAGGCATTGCCTGCACCACCAATTCC
>JAYVBW010000991.1:0-5934 GCA_043750255.1 Pirellula sp. | reverse complement strand
TCTCTCCTTTTAGACGAAGAATTTGAATAGTCACGATCTCTTCCTTGAGTAGTTTCACAGCATCATCCTCATGCCAATTTGAAAAGCATGCATCAGAGTGGCTGTGGCAGTCCCTGGGAATCTATTTACCCAGATTGCCTAAATTACCATTCGAGAATCGTAAGTCTTCGGGTTTACTAACTCGTCAAAGCTCAAGTTCTGTGACAGCCGCCTGTTCAGTGCGACGGAACACACGACTTTGCACTGCTCAATCCCGAATCCCGAATCCCGAACCTGACCCCAACGAAGTTACCCCAAACACCGTCGGAACCGAAAGCATGAAGGATAGAACCATCGAGGGCTTTGGCAGAAGGCTCGCAGATATTCGAAAGTCTCGATCCATGACCCAAGCTCAACTGGGAGAACTGGTTGGGGTGTCGAATCGTGTAATTGCCTACTATGAGACTGAGAGCGACCAACCACCAGGAGCATTGCTTGCTGATTTGGCCATGGCGCTTAAGGTATCGGCTGATGAATTGCTTGGGCTCAAGCCGCCAAAAGAACTGACTAGCCCTAAGCTCGCGAGGCTTTTGAATCGATTGAAGCGAGTAGCTGATTTACCGTCTGCAGATCAACGCGCGGTTCTCCAACATATCGATGCACTCGTTGACGCTCGATGCAAGAAGAAGCCATCGAGGAAGGTTGCGTCTTGATCGCTTCAGGCCGTAATGCATCGGGCTCTCTTGGCCGTGGTCACCGCGTCCGGTCCTTCCGATAAAACGCGTCGCCATTCGCTCCGTAAACTGCGCCGGGGTGAGCGACGCGTTTCATCTCCAGTCCCTACCGCTAACATCTCTGGCAAGTTGGAATGTTATTCCTTCCGGTTATCTCAAGTCGCTTGGCTGTCGATGGAGCTCACTAAGCCCCAGCCGCTTCCGGCTATCGCGGGCGCTACGTTAAGCGATTCGAACTGTGTTCCCCAAGGCTATGCCGCAACGAAGATTCCAGCCGTGAACGATTCCAACGATTCTGGCAAGGCTACGCCGCCAATCGCTTCGAGCTCGAATGTTTCCAACATCACTGGCCAAGGTTCATCGCTGCGTCCTGCGCAACTCTCTCATTCGCAGTGCCTCATTCGTTCGCAGCTTGGACTGCGCTTGCGTGACTGACGCTTTGCAACACTCTACCTGCCGGAAGTTCCCAACGTCTCTGGCCATGTTCCGTTGGGGCATGCACTTCCGACGGGGCCGCTATCGCCACTTCTGAACCGTGTACTGCGGGCGGAACTGCGCTATTGATGTACGGCGGAGTGGCTGAACCCAGCTTACATTCTTAATACGCATTGAGTGAATGGATTTGATTATTGGCCCTGGCCCCCCGAACGCCGAACATCAACGCTTCGCCGCCGCCTTGCAACAGGGCTGGCCCGGCCCGCTCGGGCCTTGAGGGGCCCGAGCTGCGCCCCTCTTTAATCGGAATTCGACCTCCTGTCTCATCGGAACTCACGCGGGCCTCCTGCCCTGGCTACGGCTACGCACGGTCCTACGGGCATCGTGCCCTTCGGACGCGCGGGGGATGAATCGTCACCGCCGGTTATCTCGCATTGGAACATTTGCTAATTGGTTATGTTCACTTGCTTCGATTCACTCGCTCGATGTGCAAGCGGCGGTTCCTCATCATCCCCGCTCGTGCTCCGCCTCCGCTGGGCGGGACTCGCTACGCTCGGTCGGACACGATACGGACGCCACTACTTTTCTGGCATTGGAGAATCTTTCGGCGCGCTAGATTGTTTGGCTTCGATGAACGTTACTCGCACTTCGCCGTTTCGTGTCCGTATCGTATCCGACTTGCATCCTTGCCATCCCGCCCGTCTTTCGCTCGACGTCCATGTCTCGCTATCTCAGTTCATTCAGTTGCTAACAGACCAGCGGCCAAGAGTGCGTCTTGAAGCGGGCAACTTCGATCCTTGAAGCTGACATGCGGCGGCGACCGTCGTTGTCTATTTGTTGGAAGCCGTCATGTCGCCGCCTGTTCAACGCATTGACATACGCGAATTCGCAATGCTGAATCCCAAATCGCAAGTTTGACCCCAGGTTGACCCCATGTCGAGTTTGACCCCATGTTGACCCCATGTTGCCCCATCAATGCAATGTAACTAAACCCTACATGCTTTGCTGTAACCGCATTTCCACCAGATACCGGTTCGTTGCCCGAATGTACGAGCCCGCAATAAGCAACTCGCCTGGGCGAAAGCAAACCACCATTACTAGAAGCTTGGCCCCGCACCTAGGTCTCCGCCCGTTTTATCCATCGAAATTGGAATGGCTTTATTCGTTAATGTTCAATCGCTCAAAAGTGTTGAAGACGTCTTCATCGTCAGACCAAGTAAACAGTTTCTGGTTTTTCTCCCAACGAAGCCAAACTACATCAGAACTCGACGTCGTACCAGGAAGTACGATGGCAATATCTCCCGATTGGTATACCAATCCTGATGGAAATCCGTTTGCGTCGCGAACTATACAAGGTTTAACGACGACTAGACGATCACCTGGTTTGAGGCCGCAAGAATACGTAAGTCTATCAAACTGTGTGATCAATCTCCACTCTAAATCCGAATCGACATCATCTTGCTTCGTCATTTACCGCTCCTTGGGATAAATTCCCAGGCCATTTGCTCTGCCTCTTCTTCGCTAAATCCTCCACGTAGGAATTTATTTTTGAACAAGCTGAACCGGTTCTCGTCGAGCCACCGAAACATATCTTGCCGAGCTTTTTCTGCCATCTCGTCGATCAACTTTACGGGAAACATCTGGTTTGCTAATGCATATGCTGGACCACGCTCGCGACTATCCGCGAACGCTTCTTTTGCAGAACTAGCCAACAATAGGATCGCAAGCGGACTCTTTTTCAATAGACTCTCGACAATTTCCTTTGCTGCATTCTTGGACATCGATTTCAAACCTCGTTGCTTCATTTCCGCAACAACCTCTGCCTCAAACTTTTCCCTAAGTATTCGATCAAGCTGTGAGTTTGGCACGTCTTTAAGCAATTTGTCAAACAATCCAGAACGTCGAATCTCTTCGAGTTGCCTTTTGCTTAGCGGGTTGGGCGTATGGGTCTTGTGAGGTATTGGTTCCAAATTAATAGCATCCCATCGCTCATTTCCGAGTTGAAAATGTGGCCCACCGTGATCGTGAAGATGAAGCATCCATTCCTCAAGACCACTAGGATCAGTTTGCGTAGTTACCTTGTTACCCACATACCGATACAGATTTGCATCACCTCCCGCGAAGCCGATGGGGTCTTGGCTGATCCATTTGCCTAGATTTGGGTCGTACCAACGATTGAGATTGTTCTGCAGTCCCGTCGCTTCATCGAACTGCTTGCCCGTGTAGCCGAAGATCACATCGACTGCTCCCGTTTGTGATATGCGCTTCCCAAATGCATTGTAACGACGATGATTCACTACCGTCGTCACCCCCGTGCCTTCGTTGAGATCCGATATGTCTCGAATCGTGCCCAAATGATCCGCTAAGCCCCATAGTGTGTTCCCTCCGCTTCCTAGCGACGTGACTGATTCGTCCGCAAGCAATTCGTCAACCGAATCGGACCACAGGTAGCGATGCGTGAGGTTTGGGTTCGTCGAATTGTCAAACTGATAAACCGCATTGATACCCTCGTCGTATACCCAGTATAAGGTGGAAGCAGCGTAGCTGCGACTTACGAGGCGATTGAATGCGTCGTATGCGTACACAATTTTAAAGTCGTTACCTACCTTTGCTGATGCCAGACGATTCCTGTTATCCCATTCGTATAACGTCGAAACGCCAGTCGCGGTGTTTGTTCGATACGTCATATTCCCCTCGTCGTCATAGCCATATGTGTACCCAGGAGAATACTGCGTTGCCGGGCTTGCCGTGGTCCGATTGTCGACCGTGACCGCAAAACCTGTCGTGTTGCGGTTGCCGTTTGTATCGTACCCATACGTCTCGTTGGCAACACCCGTGTTGATCGCTCCGGTCAATTGCGAAGTCTGATTGTACGAATAGCTCGTGAGCCCCTCGGCGTTCGAATTCACACTCGTTAGTCGCGACAAAGGATCGTAGGCGTAGGCATACGTATTGAGATCGGTCGTTCCCTGTTTGTGCGCGACGCCGCTGAGGCGATTGGCGGTGTCGTAAGTAAAATCGGTCGTCGCCACCGCGTTAGTCGTTCCTGTGCTCTGATAGCGCGCAATTTGAGTTCGCTGACTCAACGCATTGTAACTGAAAGCCACGTGCTTTGGCGTAACCGGAATGCCACCTGTTTGGCTTGTTTGGAAAACGTCGGTCAGTCGCCTCAATTTGTCGTAGTTGTAGGTGTTTTTGAAATCGGCAGTCGAACCCAAGGTGGCCCGCAGCTCCGTCCTGTTACCTACCGAATCAAAGGACTGTGCGAGCGAGGCGCCGATTCCTCCGCCTAAGGCGGTAGCCATCGTCGTGGCACGGCCCAGATTATCCCGTGTAAAAGTGTTGGTCGACGCCGGATCGATGACCGAAACGACTTCACTGGCTGCATTGTAGGCGGTCGTGATCGTCCGAACAGGCGTGCCATTGGTTACATTGGCAACATCTCCCAGGATTTGCTGCATATTGGTCGCAGCTTGGGTACCACCAAACGTTACCTCATAATTGACTTGGTTTCCGCCAGTCACGGTTACGTTATCAATTCCGACGAAACTATTTAGTACATCTCTTAAGCCCAAGGAAGAGATCGTCGGTGAGAGGGGACCGGAAACCTCCCCTCCATAGGCCACTCGCCAAGTACCGCCACTTCCGCTCAATCCGAGCGATTGTCTCTCCGAGATCGACGCACCATTCGTAATGGTTTGCGAAAAATTAGAGAACGTGCCGAGCGGTGCGAAGGCAATCCCGCCAGTATTGATGGTAGCCTGCGGCAGATTTTGACCACCCTTTGCGTTCTGAAAGGTCAACGTAAGGGTGCGGCTAAAAGTCGATGGTGATGAAACCGTAACCGCCACATTTCCCGGACCGATCGTCGAGACCGCATCCAGCGCCGACTGAATCGTGGCAGCGCTGGCGTTCCATACAAGGGGAGTCGTTGTTTGGTTGCCATAGGTGATAGTAAATGTCCCCGATAAACTGGTAGAATTGGTGGCGGTCCATCCCACCGCTTGTTGTTCATCGATTCTGCTACCATCCTGGACTGTGCTGACGAAGAGCAATGGTGTTACGGGCAAGGTCGCCCCCCATTTCTCTTCAATGGGGCGATCTAACGAATCGTAAACGTATTGGACGACTTTGCCGTTGCGATCGACGGTTCTTGTGAGGTTACCGGCGACATCGTAAACAAAATTTCGCGATTTCGACAACGCATTCGTTTCTTGCACCTTGCGATTCCAATTGTCGTATCCAAAGTTGGTCACGTTACCGTTTGGGTCGGTGAGATGGGTTAGGTTCGAGGCTGTGTCGTATTGATAAACGTTACTGCCCGTCAACGGATCCGATTGGGAAAGCAATCGGTTATGCGAGTCGTACACATAGGAAGTCACCAAACCTGCAATCGGTCCGGAGCCATCTGGGTCAGGGTCCGTGCGTTTAAGAAGATTGTCATAATAATCGTACTTGTAATTCGTAGAAAAACCTGCGGTGTCGGTCATCGATTCCAATCTGCCGCGATTATCTCGAAAGGTTGAGGTTACGTGGGACATAGGGTCTGTGACGGACTCTAATCCTCGCATGCTATATCCGTATTGGGTTACCGGAATAAGCCAAACTGTGGGCCATCCATCTTAATGGTTCCGTGGTCGATCACGAAATTCTGTTTCTGAGAATGTCACTGACGGGGGTGAACCGAAGCCTGTCAATGTATTCCGAGCCCCGAAATCACATGAATTCGCTCCTCGCGATTACCAATTTGCCCAATCAGGCAACGAAGGCTCCATGTCGACTCAAT
>JAYVBW010000990.1:0-10243 GCA_043750255.1 Pirellula sp. | reverse complement strand
GGATCACCTGAGATGCAAGACACCACACCGAGTTCACAACGAGTTTTACATGCACATGTTGGCATACAATTTGATACGTAAAACCATCGCGATCGCGGCGTCGAAAAAGGGTGTGATGCCGTATCAAATCAGTTTCAAGGGTGCGTTACAAACGCTCATGAATTTCTGTTTCCGGTGTTCTCTAGCAATGCTTCTATTGCCCTTACGTCCTTTTCCATTCGTTTCCCATTCGAGCGGATTTCGCGAGTTCACGTTCCGCCCTTCGAATCAGATTGCTCACACTATCTGGATGACTTAGGCCGAAGGGGCCAGCCAAGTCGCGTAGGGTAGCTGTTGTTTTGCGGTGCGCCATCCACGCCGCTAAGTCGCGGCCATTTGCTGACGATCGACTCCGCTGATAGCTGTGCGCCGTGGTTTCAAAATACTTGGCGACCGTGTCGATGATCTCGACTCTTGAAAGAGATGTCCGGTTCGCTGATATCGTTTGGCATACCAATTGGCGTAGCTGCTTAGCAAATACTGCATACCTTTTGACAGATTTGGTTTCGGTGTTTGTGTTTGAAGGAAGACTTGGATATGGTTAGGCATCCATACAAAGGCCAGAACTCGCCAATCGGTTCGACCGACTGATTGCTTACTTACTTGTGGTATATTACATCGCCAGAGGACTGGGTTCCACCAAATGCCGATTGGGTCGGTGAGGCTAATCGCCGAAGCGATGCCTTTAATGCGGGTGAAAAGTCCGTGTCGGATTGGCAGGATGCTCGAAAACGAGCACGTGACGCCGTTGGACTTGATGACAAAGATTGTCATTTATTCGATTGCCGGACGGGATTATACCGATTCTCTCTGCTAGTACGCTGAGCGTAGCAATAAAGCAGCCAGCGACTATGATTCTGACTCAGATGCAGCAATTCGCACAATTCTTGCTGGACCCCAGCGTTTTCCTTTCTGCGATGAGCGCCATCCATTTTACCTTATGCAAACTTTTCCTTTTCAGGTCATCTTTCGTGTGGTTAATGAGCAGATTCACGTCGTGGCTGTTTCGCACACGGCGCGAAAGTCAAACTACTGGCGAGATCAATATCTACTACAATGTACGAAATCCCCAGGGCGGCCGGGGATCCATGTGACTGTGAATGGCGGCCATATCGTGCAGGAAGAACCCTATGATTTATCGATCGACCGCAGTTTCGTGGTTCACAGTCATGGCACTGTTGATTTGCGAAAGCACCGTTAATGCTGCTGATTTCCTAAAGGACGTTCGGCCCGTTCTTGCTGAATATTGCGTCACGTGCCACTCCTCTGAGAAGCAGAAGGGAGAGCTCGATTTAGAACGCTTTACTTCGATGGAGTTGGTACAACGTGATCCGATCGTGTGGCAACACTCTCTAGAGCAGATTCGCGATGGCGAAATGCCTCCGAAAGACAAGCCGCAACCATCTGCGGAGCAAATGAAAGTGCTCACTCTTTGGATGCAGGAAACTCTGGATAACATCGCGATAGCGAGCGCTGGTGATCCAGGACCAGTAGTGCTACGAAGATTGTCAAATATGGAATATACCTACACGATTCGCGACCTGAGCGGTGTCGAGTCACTCGATCCGGCGAAAGAGTTTCCGATCGATGGCGCGGCTGGCGAAGGTTTTACCAACGCCGGTGCGGCGCTCGTCATGTCGCCATCGCTGTTAACGAAGTACCTTGATGCGGCAAAAGAGATCGCGAATCATGCGGTGCTGACGCCTGATGGTATGCGGTTCTCTCCGAACATCTCCTCTCGCGATTGGACCAACGAATCCTTAGCAAAAATCCGTTCGTTTTACGCGTTGTATTCGGGAGGCGGCACTGGTACAGCAGTGAATCTGCAAGGAATTCAGTTCGACACGAATGCGGACGGTCGACTGCCGGTCGGAAAATACTTGACCGCAACCATGCAGGAGCGTATCGCCCTAACCGAAGGAACCAAGTCGATTGCCGACGTAGCGAAGGCACGAGTTCTGAGCGAAAAGTATCTCGGACTGCTGTGGTCGATGCTGCACGATACAAAGCCCAGTTTGCTTCTAGATTCAGTACGTGCGAAATGGCATGCAGGCACACTTGAGGAAGCCGATATCCAGGCTTGGCAGAAGTCGTTGTGGCGTTTTACAAGCGTTGGGCATCTCGGGAAAGTTGGAGGACCGAAATCGTGGATGGAGCCAGTGACTCCCCTTGCAACGCAAACGGAGGTACGATTGAAACTCGCCGCTCCTGCCGACGGTAGTGATGCGACACTCTATCTTTCGACGGGGGATGCAGGCGACGGGAGTGAACATGATTTTGTCCTTTGGGAAAACGCTCGACTGGTCGCACCTAGCCGCAAAGATTTGCCACTGCGGAATGTGCGGGCGGTATTGCAGCAACTAACACAACGTCGCGGCACCATGATTGCAAGCGTGGACAGATGCTTGGCAGCAGCAACGGAAGCAGAGTACGCAAAAGAACGCACGCAGGTCGCCAAGCTGGCGGAGGAACACGACGTCGATCCCCAAGTGCTCGCCGGATGGCTGGACTATCTCGGAATCGGATCCTCGGGAGAAGTGCAGCTCGGTCCGCTGCTGACGAACAAAATGACGAGCACCCCAGATTACAATTTCATCAAAGGCTGGACCGGTGCAGACGCGCTGAGCGTGCTCGCGAACTCGTCCGACACCGCTGTGCGCGTGCCAGGCCAAATGAAATCGCACAGCATCGCCGCACATCCCTCACCAACCCTAGCTGCGGTCATCGCATGGCGCAGCCCGGTGGCTGGTGAACTCCGAATCGAAGGCAGTATACAACATGCCCATTCCGAATGCGGAAACGGTATTACTTGGGCACTCGAGTTGCGTCGCGGTCACTCACGCCAGGTGCTCGGCAGCGGCCTAAGCAGCGGCGCGAATGTTGTTGCGATGGGACGCATGGAAAACATTCGCGTGTTGCCAGGCGACGTGGTTGCAGTCGTAATCGGTCCACGCGACGGCAACCACAGTTGTGACCTGACCGCTGTCGATCTCTTACTTAACGACGGCACCAAGGAATGGAATCTAGCCAAAGATAATTCGCCCGACATCCTTGCTGGCAATCCACACGCTGACAGCTATGGCAATCGTGACGTTTGGACCTTTTTCGGAGAACCGGCAACGTCAAACGTTGCTCCGAAGATTCCAGCGGGCTCATTGCTCGCTCAATGGCGTGCCTCGTCGGATTTGACTCAGCGGAAGCAACTCGCCAAGCAGGTGCAGCAGTTGTTACAACAAGAACCTGCTGCGATCACAGCCGAATCCCCGGATAAGGTACTGTACTCGCAGCTTCTATCATTGAACGGACCATTGCTGTCTGCGGCTATGCAAAACGTAAAAGCAGAAGACGATGATGGCTCGCCATCGCTGTACGGACTTGATCCCTCGGTTTTTGGCATACATCCAATCAGTGGCGACATCAATCCAACGAGTCTATGCGTTCAATCCCCGTCGGTCATCGAAGTGCGTTTCCCTGCGTCGCTTGTCGATGGTGCTGAATTCGTTGCGATTTGCCGATTGGACACGAACAGCGGTGCCGAGGGGAGTGTGCAAGCACAAGTGCTCACCGTAAAACCAACCACACAAGCAGGACTACGGCCAAGCGATGCGAAATCGGTTGCAGCCAATGGTGCGTGGACTTCAAGTAACCCTGCGATTTCGTTTGAATCACCGATCATAGTGAACGACGGCAGCATTGCCCGCAAACGTTTTGAGACTGCGTTCGATGAATTTCGACAGTTGTTTCCGGCAGCATTGTGCTACACGAAGATCGTACCCGTCGATGAAGTGGTAACGCTGACACTGTTCCACCGCGAGGACGAGCCGCTTGCACGGCTGATGCTCAATGATGAACAGCAGGCAGAGCTTGACCGTCAATGGGACGAACTTCATTTTGTCAGTCAAGATGCACTGACGCTGGTGGATGCCTACGAGCAAATTTGGCAGTTCTCCACGCAGGATGGTCCCAATGCACCAGAGGGGGATAAGCGACTCGCACCGTTGCGTGCGCCGATCATGCAAGGTGCAGAGTTTTTTAAGCAGCAATTGATCGATGCACAGCCGAGCCAAGTGAAAGCCGTTCTCAACTTCGCCACCCAGGCATGGCGCCGCCCTCTAACCGGAGGCGAACAGTCTGAGCTTTTATCACTGTATCGAAAACTTAGGGAACAAGAACTGCCGCACGAATCGGCAGTCCGCATGTTGATCGCAAGAGTGTTAGTGTCTCCTGCGTTTTTGTATCGTGGCGAAAAATCGTCAAAGGGTTCGAACGCCTCGCCCGTGGACGATTGGGAACTGGCCACGCGTTTGAGTTACTTCCTTTGGTCGTCCGCTCCAGATGAGGAACTTCGCTCGCTTGCCGCCGCTGGAATGTTGAATGAGCCGAAGATGCTTGTGGCACAAGCACGACGTATGTTAAGGGCACCCAAAGTTCGCCGACTGGCGACTGAGTTTGGGTGTCAGTGGTTGCACGTGCGCGATCTCGAGAACCTTGATGAGAAGAGCGAACGGCATTTTCCGACGTTCGCTTCGCTCCGCGGTGCGATGCAGGAGGAAGTGGTCCGTTTCTTTATCGATCTGTGCCAGGAAAATCGCTCGGTACTATCGCTGCTCGATGCGGATACCACATTCGTCAACGGTCCACTCGCCAAGCATTACGGCATCGAGTTAGAGGGCGATGATTGGCATCGCTTGGATGGTTTACGTGCCAGGGGTCGTGGAGGCATTCTTGGATTTGCAAGCACCCTCGCCAAGCAAAGCGGTGCTTCTCGCACCAGCCCAATTCTGAGAGGTAACTGGCTCAGCGAAGTCGTTCTCGGTGAGAAATTGCCACGGCCACCGAAAGATGTGCCGGTGCTCCCGGAGGAAGCCCCGGCTGGACTCACGGAACGACAATTGATTGAACGGCATAGCAGCGATGCGAGGTGCGCAGGATGCCATCGTCGTATCGATCCGTTTGGGTTTGCATTGGAAGGCTTTGATGCCATTGGACGCATTCGAACTCAGGACTCGGCAGGTCTTCCAATCGATACGCGTACGCATTTGCCAAACGGCGATGCTCTTGAAGGGCTGGACGGCCTGCGTACCTATCTTCTAACAACCCGCCGCGAAGACTTCCTCCGCCAGTTCTGCAAAAAACTACTCGGTTATGCTTTAGGTCGCAGCGTTCAACTCTCCGACAAGCCACTCATCGAATCGATGCTCGCTCAACTCAAGTCCAACGACTATCATGTCTTCACAGCCCTCGAGTTAATCGTCTGCAGCCCGCAGTTCCGCGAGGTGCGTGGGCGTGATTTTCTCATCAGCCATTGAAAGAGATTTTATGCACAATCATCAGTATGGTCGTCGTTCCTTCCTGCGAGGAGTCGGTGTCAGCATGGCTTTGCCTTGGCTGGAGTCCTTTAAGGTTTGGGGTGATGAGACACGCAGCAGCGATCCCTCCAGCGACGCTCCGGTGCGACTGGCAGTCCTGTTTTCAGGCAACGGATTTCACTCCAAGGAATGGTGGGCCAAGGGAGAGGGCACGGCGATGGAGCTAGGCCGGGTACTTGCTCCACTGACGGACTTCCGCGAGAAGCTGCTCTTCGTCCGTGGTCTGTATCACGAGGAGGCGAGGAAGGGGAACATTCACAGTTCGCAGACCGGCAATGTACTCTCCGGTGCACCGATTGCGGCTGGTGGCGATATTCGATCCGGGACGAGTTTCGATCAAGTGTTAGCCCAAACGTATGGACGTTCCACGAAGGTGCCGAGTCTTGTGCTGGGTTGCGAACGGTCGAATCCGTCGGTGCACAAGAACTATTCGATGCTTTACAGTTCTCACATCTCCTGGAGTTCGCCCACGACCCCGACGCCGCTAGAGCTGTATCCGGCACTTGCGTTTGACAGGCTGTTCAAGGATGAGGTATCGCCGGGCGACAAGAGCGTGCTCGATGCCGTGTTGGCTGATGCGCAGGATTTTCGCCGAAACATCAGTCTCAGTGACCAGCGAAAGCTCGATGAATATCTCGATTCCGTTCGCGACGTAGAGAATCGCATTGAGAATGCTGGGAAACGTGGCGAGTTGCAAGGTTGGCGACCGACGCTAGACAAGCCCAATATTGATCGACCCGCAGATGGAATTCCGCAGGACATTGCCGAGCACATGCGGTTGATGTGCGATATCCTTGTGCTCGGTTTCCAAACCGACACAACACGCATTACGACGTTGAAGCTTAACAATGACCATAGTGCGTTACGCTTCCCGAATTTATCAAGTTCGGAACAAGCGGGCCATGGTATTGACTACATGATCCACCATCTTCTTTCGCACTCCGACGGCGAAGACTGGTTGAGAGTGAACCAATTTTTTGTAGAGCAGCTCGCCTACCTTGCTGGAAAACTGGACTCGATCCAGGAAGGTTCGCGCACGTTGCTGGATAACTCGATGGTGCTGCATTGTTCTAGTATGATGGCAGGTGCCAAGCACGACAACGACCAGCTTCCCGTCATTATGCTCGGTGGCGCAGGTGGCCGGATCCAGAGCGGTCGAGTCGTTGACTACAAGGACAAACCGGATCGCCAGCTATGCCGTTTGTTCATGTCGATGATGGACAAGATGGACGTGCACCCGAAGACCTTCGGCGATGCGAGGGAAATGTTGCAGGAAGTATGAGGCGAGGTCAAGTTCAGGTGTCAACGGCCCGCCTCAGGTAATCACTCTATACGACGATTGGCGTTGATTCCTATCGCGGCGAGTGCAGCAACTAAGTAGCCAAGAGAGAAGAGCCAAAACGCTTCGTGCCAGTCACCGTTTGTGTCCCAAAGTTTTAGAGCGCGCGGGACCAACCATGTCGCGGTTCCGGCCCCCAAATTCCCCCACATGTTTCCCCAACCAAAGACCGCAGCCGTGTTCTTGCCGCCGACATCCTGCATGTAAGCCCAGATAGCGGGGATGCCCATGTCACTTGCGAAAGACACCAGTGACACAGCAGCAATAAACGTCCAAGCCGATTCCAAATGAAGGGATGACTGATAAGCCGCGATGGCAACGATGTAGCAGCAGACCATGGGCAACGATCTGCCCCAGCGGCGACCAAGCCTTCTCGTTGCAAAATCCGTCAAAGGACCACCGCAAAGCAACCCGACAATCCCAGACGCGAGTACGATCGTCGACATGAACCCTCCGGTTTTAGGATCGACGTGCTTGATGTCTTGCAAATAGGTTGGAAGCCAGGTAACTAAAAACACCCAACCAAAGTTGACGCCAAACTGCAGAGCGCACATCAACCACATGGTTGCGCTGCGAATCAGTGGAAGAATGGGTGGGAACTGGACTGGACCGGTAGGAGGGGACTCCGTTTCAGCCGCAGCGATGAGGGTCTGTTCGGCTTCATCCGATTGGGGATGCTCTGCCGGAGTTTCCCTGAACACCCGCCAAAAATGAGCCGCCACCAGGAAACCTGAGCATCCATACAGTACAAGTACCCACCTCCAAGTCAAAAAGTCTTTCAGAAGCCATGCGGTCACCAACGGGGCGATGGCACCTCCGAGTCGACCTCCGAACGAAACAATGCTGCTGGCCGTACCTCGCCTAGGTAGTGGCACCCAGCGTTTGACGAGACTGCCTGCTGTCGGGTAACAACCCGCTTGGGCAATGCCGAACAGTATTCGAGCCGCAATCAACATCAAAACCCCATTGGCCAGCCCGGTTAGGATTGTACAAATGGACCAAATGGAGATATACAACGGCAACATTCGGCGAGCGCCGAATCGGTCTGACAACCAACCCGCAGGAACTTGGAAGAATGCATAGGCATAAAAGAAAACGGACATAATATCGCCCGTTTGTTCCTTGGTGAGGCTGAGCGAGTTCTTGAATTCATCGAGCTTGACTATTTCAGCAATGCAGATGCGGTCAAGATACAATACAACGGCGGCCAAGGTAGTTGCGGCAATGATGTGGTAACGAACGTTGGTTGGCACGAATTAACTCACTTGGCTGCGGCGAAATTGATTTTGGCCTGGACGAATTATACTCGACAGGTACGAAGTTCCCAGACCTCCCCTGCACGCTAGATTGCGAGGCGAGCCGCATGTTGGTTTCGGAGATAAGAAGCAAGTTTCATGCGAGGATGTCTCGCACGACGTTGCCGTAGACGTCGGTGAGTCGAAAATCTCGACCGGCATGCCGAAAAGTGAGTCTTTCGTGATCGAGTCCTAGCAGATGCAAGATGGTGGCATGCAGATCGTGTACATGGACTTTATTCGTTGCAGCCTTGAAGCCAAATGCATCGGTCTCTCCGTAGGTCATGCCACCTTTTACGCCTCCTCCTGCGAGCCACATTGTGAAGCCGTGATGATTGTGATCGCGTCCGTTTCCGTTCTCGGAAGTCGGCGTGCGACCAAACTCACCTCCCCAAACGACCAACGTGTCCTCGAGCAGCCCTCGTTGTTTCAAATCTCCCAATAGCGCCGCGATCGGCTGGTCGATTTCTTTGCACAGTTTTTTTACCGTTTCATTGTGGTTCGAGTGGGTGTCCCACGGTTGACCATCGCCGTAATACACTTGCACAAATCGGACGCCGCGTTCTACAAGTCGACGAGCGAGCAAGCATCCGTTCGCGAAGTTGCCTGAACCGTAAGCTTCGCGAGTCGATTTGGTTTCGAAATCCAAATTAAACGCTTCGCTCCCCTGAAACTGCATCTTATACGCGGTTTCCATTGCTGCTATACGAGCATCTAGAGCAGAATCGTCAGGTCGTAACTCCCTATGGTTAACGTTCAAGTGTTGCAATAGGTCTAGTTGTCGTCGCTGAGTGGTCGCGTCCCACAGTGTGTTCCGCAAGTGCGGCACCATCTTTTCCGGATCAATTTTGGAATGATTGATATACGTTCCTTGATAGGAGGATGGGAGAAAGGCACTATTCCAAAGAATCGAAAACCGCACCGGTCGACCTGGACAAAGCACGATGTAACCTGGCAGATTTTCGTTCTCCGTTCCTAGTCCGTACAGGAACCAGGCGCCCATACTGGGTCGTGTTGGAGTGATCGTGCCGTTATTCATCTGCAACAATGCAGGACCGTGATTTGGATTGTCTGCATGCAGCGAATTGAGAATGCACATATCATCCACGTGCTGACTCAGGTGCGGCAACAACTCGCTGACCGGTAGTCCACTTTCACCGTGCATGCGAAAACGGAACGGGGACGCTAGCAAGCCTCCAGTCGGCCGCTCGGTCAGCAGGTCGGCCCCGGTTGGTTTTTGACCTTCGTACTTAAGGAGAGCTGGCTTCGGATCGAACAAATCGGCACCAAACGGTCCTCCGTTCATGAACAGATGTATGACTCGCTTAGCTTTGGGCGGGAAATGTGTACCGGCGGCCGACATAGCCTCCGCAGCGGCAAGGTTTCCGTTGGTTGCCAGAAGACTGGCAGCACTTAGCATTCCCACTCCGCCACCAAATTGTTGCAACAGATGTCGCCTGTTAAGTTGTCCTTCGAGTGTCATGGCGTCAATCCAGAAAGAGAATTTCATTCGAAGCCAGTAGCACATGAGTGTACTGTTTCCAGCGGTTGGCTCGTTCCTCGCCAACAGCGTCTGAGAGATATTCCAATCCAAGTTTCTGCTCAGTTGCGGTTGGTGAGCGAGAAAAGAGCAGCCAGTAGGCACGATTGATTTGAGCCGCTTCGTCGTTTGAATGTTCGCGTTGAAGTCGACTTACAAGAGCTTGGGACTGCTCCACGAGCAGGGGGCCATTGAGTGCATACAGTCCTTGCAGTGCAGTATTTGTTGAGAATCGTTGCGGGCTGTGTTGATTGGGATCGGGGAAGTCGTGAATTTGAAACGTTGTGGAAAGTTCCCGTCGATGAACAGTGCAGTAAAGCGTTCGTCGATGGTTCCCAAGTTCGTCAAGATCTCGCGACGGTCCACCTGTAGCCAAATCGAGCACACCACTAGCTGACAGCATCGTGTCTCGCCATGCTTCGAAGTCGTGCCGCCTCCGATTCATATGCGAGAGCCAGCGGTTTCCTGGATCAATGGACTTGGCATGGTCCGAGCGTCTTGTCGACTGTTGCCATGTCGCCGACAAGAGAATCTCGCGATGCAACCATTTGATTGACCAGCCGTTCGCGATGAAGCGTGCGGTCAGATCATCCAATAATTCGGGATGACTCGGTCGGCTCCCTTGGGCACCGAAGTTACTTGGCGTGCTAACCAATCCTTG
>JAYVBW010000989.1:0-3163 GCA_043750255.1 Pirellula sp. | reverse complement strand
CCATAACCGATGCTCGTGGGTACCGCAATAACGGGACATCGAACGTGTCCGGCCAGGACACTAGGCAATGCTCCCTCCATCCCTGCGACGCAAACGATTGCAGACATTGTTTGCAGTTTTGAAACTTGGGACATGAGTCGATACGGACCAGCTACACCGATATCTTGAATCATTATTGTTGGTACTCCCATCCACGCAAGTGTTTCAAGTGCTTCCATCGCAATAGGCTCGTCGGTGGTTCCTGCGCTGACCACAGCCACGGTTCCTGCGCTGACCACAGCCACAGTTCCTTGTTTTTGATTGTTTTTCCGTTCGATGTCATTGGGAGCAATCGGAGTTACGTGGCCAGCGATTCGTAAGGTTCGCCCGATGTGGCTCCATCGGGTGAAGGTAAACATTTCGGTGAGCGTGCGCACTTGCTCCGGAGTGACGCGTGTGACGAGTACTTCATCGTTGTCGGCCAGAAGTGCTTCTGCAACTGTGCGAATAGCGTCTGGGGATTTGCCTGACCCGTAGATAACCTCGGGATACCCACAGCGTCGTTTACGATCTAAATCAGGAGTCACTGATCCCTGAATCTGAACGGCGGCTTCGAGGATTCGTTGTCCCAGTTCGATAGGTGTGAGACTGCCAGTCTGGAACGCAGACCAAATGCGTTGGATTTCTTCGTTTTCTGTAGGCATAGATAGAAAATAGAAAATAGAAAATGGCCTAGTTCTAACACGTATTCACAATAGCTTATCTCCGACACCCCTCGAACGATACCCACCACCCACCGCTGACCTCAGACCACCCACAACTGACAACTGACAACTGACAACTGACAACTGACCAATCAAGCTTCAAGCCATTGCGGTTCGCGGTTTAGGATCAAGCCGAGGATTCGCCCGATGGCCTCAGCTGACTGCTCACGAGGCATAGACGGCAGATCGCGGCGACTGTGAAGCACTTGCTCAGGCGTAAGTGGTATGTGCACGAAACCAATCGAGCACGATCGATTATGCACTTCATGCCAATGATGAGACAGGAACATAGCCGCGTTGCAAAGATACGTGCCAGCATGAAAAGATACCGAACAAGGTATCCCGCTGGATCGCAATTGTAGATTCCAATGATCGAGGGGAAATTTGGTCCGGTAGGCTACCGGTGCATTCTGGACGAGTGGGCCAAAAAAGTCGCCTGCCGCTTCGGTCATGCCAGCCACATTGACGGCTATTGCCTCCATTTGCACACGACTAATCCCGGGGGCCTGACCAAGGTGCAAAACAGCATCAAATCCGAGTGTGAGATCTTTTTCTAGTCGCGACTGTAGCTGTATCAAATCGACCGGGTATCGGCGAGTCGTGACCCCCATTGGAAGGCCGGAGTGGTGCAGAAAGGCGACCAACGCGTCCCAACTGGAATTCTGCTCCCAAATGTCGTAGGGTTCGAAGGCTGTTAACAATACTCGCAATTCAGTCCTCTAGGTCGAAAGTCTCAAATGGGGCCAGTAAGACTATTTATACCTCTTTTGTAGTCGAAAAATGCCGTTGTGCACCGTGAAGGTGAAGAACAAGCCTGGAATTGACCTCGTCATTGGGATAAAGTGAGAGATGAACCCCACCCAGGACCACTTTAGGAAGGCGAATCGGATGCTTCGATTGGAAAATTCTCTCCTCCGCAATATTGCGGCGGCTACCATGGTCGTTTCCGTTGCAATTCAAGCTCAGGTCGCATTTTGCGAAGATTTGTTCCCAGACAAGAACCTTGAGGCTGTCGTTCGCCGCGAAGTTTTTGAAAAACGGTACAACACCGAGCCCATTACCGCTGACGATGTTAAAAATATTTCGCAGGTCGTGGGCAAAGGAAAGGGTATCAAGAGTCTGGAAGGTCTACAAAACTGCAAGTCATTGATGAAGATCGATCTTGAAAAGAACGAAATCGTAGATTTGAGTCCGATCAAGGAACTGAAACTGCTTCAGTCCATCGATTTCTCATCCAACAAAATCGAGTCGCTTGATCCGATCGCTCAGTTGATTCAGTCGCAGTATCTGCAACTTTCCAAGAATGCAATCGTCGATTTGGCTCCGCTCCGAGAAATGAAGAATCTTCGGTCTCTCTATATCGCGGACAATAAAATCAAATCGGTTGAACCCGTGTCGGGCCTGAAGAAGATGTGGACGCTTGATATAGCCGGAAATCCTATCGAAGACACGGCTCCGATAGGTCAACTAAAAGGCCTCGAATTGATTAACCTGAAAGGCTGCGGCGTCAAGAGTCTTGAGTTTGTTCGATCCCTCACTCCAAACTTCTTAATGCTCAACGGCAACTCGATCACAGACTTTGGCCCCCTTGCAGACGCTTGTGAAGCGGATGCAAAAACGGAGCGTCGGTTTGCTCCGTTTCTTCGATTGTATTTGGATGACGCAACGTTAAAAGAAGCGTCACAAGCCACCACAATCGAAAGGTTGAAAACAGCCGGCGTCAGAATCAATCCCAGCAAGTAGCAGACGCACATCATGAATACAGCTCTTTTCGACAAATCAATTCGCGTATTCGTTTTCGCGTGTGCGTTGGCTAGCAATGTCCAGTCGCAATCGGACGATTCGCCTCCGCTGTTCCGCCCTCGTACCGACGTGATCCACGTAGGTCCGGCTGTCCTCAGCCGGACAGACGATTCGCCTCCGCTGTTCCGCCCTCGTACCGACCCCAACTCAGCCAGAGATCTTCAACTTCTGAGAGACGAATTGAACAAAGCGATCGACTCAAAAGGAGCCGTCAATCCATTAGGCAATTTCCTTCAACGGAATGCCCAGCCAGCCGAGTCAGCACCGCTCAAATTCGGACTGAATGGCCCCAGTGTGTCAGACAAAGAGTCCCCACTTAAGCCAAATATCGATCCGACGTCGACTATACGAAACACAGCGACTGCTTCCTCCCATTCCAATGCCACTAAACGGATTGAGATGCTGCCAGGCCCTCGCTACACCATCATTCAGCAAGTGCGCCCACAGCCCAGTAACTCCGTCGTGAATTCGGTCGCAGATGGCTTTCGGCCTGCTCGTTTTGTTTCGGATTTAGAAGCCAATGTTCAACCCTCACTACAAGATCCAGTTGCGTTTGCTTCGGCCGATATTCCAATTGTTGGACAGCCTCGCGGCTACATAGCAAATTATCAAGATAT
>JAYVBW010000988.1:0-2382 GCA_043750255.1 Pirellula sp. | reverse complement strand
AGCGGCCGTGTGTCTTTCCGACGTGGCTCTTTGGGTTCCACCTATCACCGGGCATTTGGCACTGCTTTCCAATTTTTCCGCCCCAACTGGTTGTCCACTGTCCTTAGTGAGGATGGGGCGATTCTGGGCGAACACGGACGTGGCGATGCACAGCATCATGAAGCTCGTAATGACACGAGCGAAGTGAGTTGAGGTGGTCATGAGCTCTCCTGGGATCGGGACTAAAATTCGACTCTTGATTTGCGGACTTGCTAGTCAACGCATTGTAGCTGAAAGTCAACGGATTGTAAGCTTGTGGGATTTCGCGTAATTCGTGCCGTTGCCGTGATGGTTACTTGCTCTTGGCACACCAGACTGGCGAAAACGGTTGCGATGGCTCGACCAACTCATTGACGGCTCGAACAAGCATAATTAAGGATGGGCCGTCCGTCGGAAATTGTTGCACGAGCGCTCCGAATGCACGTACAGCTTCGCGAAAATGACCACCCGATTCGTAAAGATCTAGCGCCAGGCCATATGCGACCACAAGTTCGGCATTGTGCGGGGAATCATTTGGCATCAATTCGAAAAGATCTAAGTCGCCATCGAGTCCGACAACTTTCGCTTTGCAAAGTCTTCGTTTCAGTAAATCGTTCGGCAAACATTTTGCCGTCTCGTCATCCATAAGTGCCGACACCTTCCAATGCTTGGTTAGACCCTGAATTCGGCTTCCCAGATTCACCGTCCTACCCATCGGGCCGTATTTGAATTTTTGTTTGGAACCTGTGTTTCCAACCCGCGCAGGTCCTGTGCAAATACCAATTCCAAAATCGACACCTCCTGGAATGGAATCCTTGTACCGATCGCTCAGATCTTTTCGAAGCGCCATCATTTCTCGGGCTGCCAACGCGGTTCGAAACGCATGATCTGGGGAACTCTCTGGCGCTCCCCACATCGCAAACAGTTCATCCCCTACGTAATCTACCAACACACCGTCCGATTGCAATACAAAGGCAGATAGCTCACTGAGCGTATCGCCAATCCAAGTCATAGCCGCTTTGGGGCCAATCAAATCAGTCGTGAGGCTGAATCCTCTAATATCACAGAACAATACCGAGACCTCGACATCCTCCCCTTCGAGTAATGCCGGATTGAGGCTAATTGCTTCGGTCACTTTAGGTGAAAAGAATTGTTGGTATTTGGTCACGAGTGTCTCTCGTTTTCTGCGTGCTATACTCGACGCAATCGCGGTTGCAAGAATCGCAATCAATTTCTGTTCAGCTTCCATGACCCTGCCTAATTGCCATTCCACATTCAGGATCCGATCGGCATAGAGGATCCCAAGAATTTCATTGCCTCCTTCAAGTATGTCGAGAATAGGGCACGCGACGGCGGTATGCAGCAATTGAACACTCATCGATTGAAGTTCTGATGTGGCTCCTCGAGCATTCGGATAAACTACAATTCGCTTGGTGTCCAACACTTGTCGCAACATCGAGTTAGATGGGGCTCGCAGGTCTGCTACGTCAATTCGTGGATTTACGAAACGCCGAGTTGAGTCAAACTCCCATTGTTTACCATCCCACAAAATGACTTCGGCTCGATCCACATCGATTATGCTCGCCACGGCTTGTGCGATTCCCGAAAAGAAACCTGCGGAAGAAACTGGGCGTTGCATTGCCGCTACCGCTTGTCCCAACCACTCCAGTACTACTTGGACATCGAGCTGGGAACCGCTTCCACCCTGCATCGAAAATCGGGAAAAACTTTGTTGAGGTTCAAACACATCGTTTCCGGAGAGCCTCATTGGCGATACTCCCAATGCGGAAAGGCTTCCTTCCCAGGCGTCATCAACGAATTGTGGCTTTTGCGCCACAGTCGATACAAATGACAACGCGATACTTTCCGGCAATTGAATTTTGGAGGGTAACTCAATTGTGCAACTTTCACCGAAAGCAAGAATCTTAATGCCTGGCACGGCGATGCTCGCGCTCTTGTGAAGGTTGGTAATTCGCCATTGGTTCTCTCCTATCGGGTCCAACCTAACAAGCGACCGAGGCACGGTTCGCAATTCGAGCTCTGCAATGATCAAACGCCATTGTCCAAGTGGATTGTGATATAATAGCGGTTCTTGGGGCTCGCCAACCTGCCTTCGTCCAATCTCAACTGCCTCGTCGACAGAGGCAGAATAGACACGGGACCCGTTTCTAGTAACTGTTACGAGTAATGACACGGTCGGATGAAAAGCTCCACTGATTATTTGCCGCCCATGGGATCGAAATGAAACTGTTCTACGATGATAGACAAGAGTTTTACTGAATGCAAAACCGCAAGTGATTGTTGCTGTAGTTGAGCAAACAAGGGGACAATCGTCTAGCAAGGATACGAATTGCGGTATGCGGG
>JAYVBW010000987.1:0-2808 GCA_043750255.1 Pirellula sp. | reverse complement strand
GCAGTAATCCTGGTCGAACGCGGTGCGGAAAAAATTGAACTGAAAGTCCAGCTTCCTGAATAGAACCGCCAGATCGCTATTTACGCGGAATTCCTGAATTGTCAGAATCGCGCATGAAACAGTTTGGCGACTTACCAAGTCGGCATTACTTACGTGGAAAACGATGGAGTGTTTTCCGCAAAGGCCGTTGAGATTAAACTCGACCGTCCACAAATCACCTAGCAAGGAGTGCTGACACGTGCATTTTCGAATTCCAATAGCGTCCATCGCTCTTATGGGCTTTTTCGCCGTACCAACCGTTTTGGGCCAGGCCCCAGCCAGTCCTGCGGCCCAACCCGCAGCAACGGGCCCCAAAACAGGGCCTACCAGCATCGCCTTGGTAGATGTCGGATACATTCTAAAAAACCATCCCAACATGAATGCCAACATGGAAGGGATTAAAGCGGAAATGACCCAAGCACAAGAAGACATCGAAAGCCGGCGCAAGACCTTGCTCGCTGACCAAGAAATGATCGGAAAGACCTTCGAGGCGGACACTCCCCAGTTCAAACAAAAACAAGAAAGCCTCATCAGCCAAGAGAGCAAACTGAGAGTCGATTTCATGGGTAAAGAAAAGGAGTTCGCCGAAAAGCAAGCGAACGTCGTTTTTAAATCCTACCAATCGATCAATCGAGCTATTGCCCTCGTCGCTAGCCACTATCAGTACGATGTGGTGCTTCGCTACAGCCGCGAACAAAATGAAATGGACCCAAAGAAGCCGCAGACCGTCAACTTTGGAATTCAACGAGATGTCCTGTTTCACAATCCAGGTATTGACGTAACAGAAATGGTTCTCGCGGTCCTAAAACGGGATGAGCCTGCTGCGATAGCTCCTGCGGCAACTCCTATCGGTGTCCAAGCCCCGCGATCTGCTACTGGCACAAATGCGCCAGCAAACCCTCGCGTCCAACGATAGAACCAGTTCTTTGTCAACACCTAGAATGAAAGTGTTGACTTTGCGACTGCGTGAACCGGCGGGCGCTAGCCCCGGGCCTGAATTCACTCGACGCTAGCAATAACCTCAATCACTTCAATTCCTCACTTCCGCCGGAAGTGCGGCTGGGTTCAGTACGAACCCATACTTTACACCATTCCACGGACACGAAACGGATTTCGGCGTCACGCATGCAACAGATTCGATTCCAACAAACCATAGAGCACATGGCGCATGTGAGCGGTCGCGGCTATTGGTCCGGCCGACCCATTACATTGACCTTTCTGCCAGGATTGCCAAACGCTGGAATCGTCTTCCGAAGAGTGGATCTTCCTGGCCGCCCCGATATCCAATCCATCACGTCCAACCGTCGTGATACAAGTCTCAGGACGACTCTCGTCAGCAATTCCTGTCACGTTGAAATGGTGGAGCATGTCGCGGCCGCTCTTTACGCCATGGATATCGACAATTGCATTATCGAATGCGACGCACCGGAGATGCCGGGTATGGATGGCAGCGCTCTCGCGTTCGCGGTTGCATTGGAGCGATCTGGCATTCGAAAGCAACCTGCCACGTCCTGCGAAGTCGAACTTGCGATGCCACTGCGAGTAGGCAATGACTATCAATGGATCATGGCGATTCCCTCGTCTGATCCCGGCCTCACGATCCAATACCAACTGGACTACGGCCCTGACAGTTCGATCCCAGCATCCACTTTTACATACAAGCTCGAACGAGATTCGTTCGCTCAGAAAATCGCGCCAGCTCGAACTTTCTTGACCGAAAGCGAAGCGCGTGGGCTTCAGTCACAAGGGGTTGCATCGCATGTGACCTATCGCGACTTGGTCGTCTTTGGTCCAAACGGCCCCATCGACAATTCACCACGATTTGAAGACGAATGCTCACGCCACAAACTGCTCGATCTCATCGGAGATTTATCGCTTTGCGGTTTGCGAGTTCAAGGAAAGATCATCGCACATCGCAGCGGGCATATCCTAAATGGAACCCTTGCCGAAGCGGTTTCTAAGCTAAAAGACTCGGAATTGCCAATACGCAACAGGCTTGCAGCATGATTGCACGCATCGCAGACCATCTCAACAATCAGACACGTTCGGGAACCTTCTCATGCCAACAATAATCGCCCATACCGCAGTGGTCGATCCTCGAGCCGAACTCGACGACGATGTTCGTATCGGTCATCATTGCGTCATTGGTGCAAATGTCAAAGTTGGCCGCGGTACGCGTTTGGAAAATAGCGTCACCCTGACCGGTCACACGATTATTGGCAGAGACAACCGTTTTTTCCCTGGCTGTGTTATCGGCGGTGAACCTCAAGACCTTTCGTATCAAGGTTCACCTACACAAGTTGTGATCGGTGATTCGAACGTCTTTCGAGAGTGTGTCACCGTCAATCGTGGCACTGAAAAAGATGAAGGCATTACTTCGATCGGTAGCGACTGCTACTTCATGGCTAATTCTCACGTAGCTCACGATTGTCTCGTCGAGGACAGAGTCATTATGGCTAATACCGTCATGCTTGGCGGTCATGTTCGCGTTGAGCATGATGCAACTTTGAGTGGTGGCGTTGCTGTTCACCACTTTGCATCGATCGGTTGCTATAGTTTTGTAAGCGGACTATCTCGCGTTCTCCAAGATATTCCGCCGTTTATGTTGGCCGAAGGGTTTCCAGCTAGACCGCGCTGCGTAAACGTCGTTGCTCTCAAACGAAAGAATTTTTCCGTGGCCGCCATCCGAACGATCGGCGAAGCTCACAAGCTCCTCTACCGTTCTAAAGTGGGCGTGAAGCACGCGAGAGAGATACTTCAAGTCAACGG
>JAYVBW010000986.1:0-1810 GCA_043750255.1 Pirellula sp. | reverse complement strand
ACCCTCAAGTTTACCCTCAAGTTTACCCTCAAGTCTGCCTTCGAGGTGTGCTGCGTTGATCGCCCATTGTTGGTCGCGAATCGCTTTTTCTCGTGCGTCGTACATCGTCTTGTCCTCCGTTATTTCGGCTATTTTTGTTATGGTCTGTGTCGCTAACTGCATCGCAGCGTCCGGAAACAGCTTTAACAACGCTTCCGATACGCATCGGTCTAGCTCCTCTGAGTAGATTGTCAGGACACAACGACTATACCAACGCGGAGAAGTTCCCGTTCCAGTTGTTCGGCGTTCGAGACAAGTCTAGCAAGAATGGCACGTGTACTATGCCGAAAAAGTGAAAACGGACGCAGCTCGTTTAGCGATAAAGCTGCGTCCTCTTTTGTCGTTCCGCAGAATGTCCAGCGACGGCATGTTCATTGTCTAGATAGATTCACGGTTGCCTTAATCAAGGAAATGCGGTTAGCATTTAATCTCGAAATTCGAAAAGAGAAAGATTCGTCAAAGAGGCCCTTATGTCAACTTCTGGTTCCATTGTCATTGCTGGCGGAAATGGTTTTCTTGGATCGTCCCTTGCACGATTCTTGTCCGATGCTGGCCGTTCGGTTGTCTTGCTTTCGCGACGCAAGCCGCCAAATGGAGGTCCAGGGCAATACGTGGCGTGGGATGGTCGTTCAATCGGTGACTGGTGTCATGTCCTGAACAAGGCTGACGGTCTTGTGAATTTAGTTGGCCGCAGCGTCGATTGTATTAAGACGCCAGATCATCGTGACGAAATTTTGCGATCGCGAGTCGACTCCGTCAACGTGCTCGGCGCGGCGATGCGAGCCATCGAGTCTCCTCCGCCTGTCTGGGTGCAAATGAGTACTGCTCATATTTACGGTGACCCTCCCGAAGTCGAATGCACCGAAGACTCTTCGTTTGGTTACGGGTTGGCTCCTGATGTCGGGCGCGCATGGGAGGACGCTTTCCGGTTCAACGTATTGCCTTCACAGCGAGGCGTAATCTTGCGGCCAAGCTTTGTCATCGGTCGGAACCGAGGCTCTGGCGGTGGTGCGATCGCACGTCTACGGACTTTGGTGCGACTTGGACTGGGCGGGACAGTCGGCTCGGGGAACCAAGGAATGAGTTGGTTGCATGAAACCGACATGAACCGTATGTTCGAGCGCGCGCTGACGAATAAGTCGATGAGTGGTGCCTATATTGCTTCATCACCTCACCCTGTGTGTCAGCGGGTTTTCATGAAGGAGATGCGAAATGCCATGCGAATGCCGATTGGTGTGCCTGCCTTCGAGTGGATGGTCCGAATTGGTGCGCCCTTATTAATGCGAACGGATCCAGAACTCGCACTATATGGTCGCTATGTCGTCTCCAAGCGATTGCAGGAGGAGAATTTCACATTCTGCTTCCCGGATTTGCCCGGTGCGCTGGCAGACGTGTTTGCTCTGCAAAAGGGGACGCAGCTCATTGACCCGAATCTTAGATAGGATAATGCACTCGACTGTCCAGTATTGGTTTTTTATTCACGTCCAGTTTGTTCCTTGAGTAGAAAACACTTGTCGGCACGCCAAGTGCTTTTCGCAACGCGTTTAATCAACGCACGCAATCGCCCCTCTGAATCGATTGCAGCAGCAAAGTCGCCAGAGAGCTCCATAGCGCTGTTTAATTCCGATTCATTTACTTGCTTGCCTTGCTCGAAGAGCAAAATGGTTTCCTCGCTTGGAAACGCCTGCGGCCAGTGTTTTACTCCGTCTCGAGCGGGCGCAAGATTTTCCTCGATACTTTCTCGACTCGTCAGTGTCTCCAAGCTGCAACT
>JAYVBW010000985.1:0-2350 GCA_043750255.1 Pirellula sp. | reverse complement strand
GATTGATGGAAGTAACCGATGGTATTCTCCGCACCTGCGAACTCTTTGCTGGCGAACCGAATGTAGTCATCCTTGGTCTCAAAGACGACGGCTACGAGCGGGAAGCGGGGTGACGTGAGCTCGACCCCCTTTTCTTTCCAAAATCGATAGAAGCCTTTGAACAGTCTTTCGTAGAGATCGGAGTTCCAACGGGCATATACATCCGACGTGTTGTAACAGACCACAAAGTGCTCGGTAACGATCGACCTAGAGCCTTGGGGCATGATTGCTAGAACTTTGGCTGCGAGCTCTTTGGCGGGGGTTGGAACCAAGGGTGTCGACAGCTCTTCGGCTCGCTTGAGTTCGTTGGGAGCAATGACGGTGAGTTGTCCATCCGAGTCGAGAATCAATTGCCCCATCGTCGGATCCGAAGCGACCAGCTCGCCGGTCACTGTGCGAAGCTTCTTGTCCTCTTCGAAGGAAACACGGAGGACGGAGCCGAGCAGAGATTTTTCGGGGCTCCCGTTTTTGTCCAGCGATTGGGCTCGCGGCAACGCGATTGCCAGGACACATCCTAGCGAAAGTACTTTAATCACTATCCCAATGGCACTTACCTTGGCGTTCATTTGAACTGCTGGCGTTAGACTTGGGCTAGGTGCAAGTGACGCTTCCGTTGAATTCATGCCCGGGGCTAGCGCCCCAATGGCACTCACTTTGTTCCAAATTTGAGCCGCAGGCGCTAGCCGCGTTAATGGAAACAATGGTTTTTCGAACGCGGCTAGCGCCTGCGGCTCAGTAAAGTGATCAGCCATTTGGCTAGCGCCCAATGGCTGATCAATAAATACCCTGTGAATAATCCGGGCTAGCTCCTAACAATTGAAAGTTGAATCAAACAAAAGCGAGCAGTCGATGTTAATGGTGCAGTTCGCATGTCCCGCTAGCAAAAGCGCGAAGCGAACACCGACCTCATGCTTGTAGGAAAGTTTTCCAGAAACCTGTTCAACCGTCTTGGTTTCAGGGTCGATAATTAGATAGTGCGGAACATCGGACTCACGGAACACTGCACGTTTGGCTGTCAAGTCGCGACCTTTCGTTGATTCTGACAGAACCTCCACCACGATTTCCGGTCGCCTTTCGAGGTGCTGCTGCGGTTGTTCTCCGCAGACAACCATTAAGTCTGGACGGATCACAGTATTATCGCAGACGATCCAATCCAAATTCGTGTAGACCTCGCATGCACACAGACAGAGATCAAGTTGATTTCCGATCATTCTGGACAATCTTGAAATGATTCGTTCATGCGGACCGAAAGGAGATGGTGTCATGGCGATGGCGACACCGTCAATTAGCTCCCAGTCTCCCTCCCACTGGCGGTAATCATCGAGCGTATAATGCGGAATATATCTTGGGGCGGAACTCATCGCTGATCATCCTTCACGGCTTCCAAACGGAATTGATGCTTACAGATTATAAAGGCAGATAATACTTTACCGTCGCCGAATTCATGAAAATTCCGTGCATTCTTGAATTCACTCGAATTCAGCGACTGCGTGGGTATAAGTGGCAAGAATCCTTCCGTATGCGATCCATGTTGATGGTCAAGGCTCTTCCGCGATTCTTCACGCCGATTTACCATTACGCAATGGAGCGGGCAAAACACACTTATGTGGGTGTGTGAGCGATATCGCAGAACGGATTGCCTGGGGTAATTGGTGGCCAACGAAATTCAAACGGTTGGAAGAGACGAGGACTTGGTCCATGTTTTGGGCTACCTCAATTTTTCGTCTGGAAAGTCAGATCCCAGGTCCCTGGCAGCCTTGAATCGGCTTTACGGCTTGGCCTTAGCTGGAGT
Organism: Pirellula sp.; assembly: GCA_043750255.1. Taxonomy (GTDB): domain Bacteria; phylum Planctomycetota; class Planctomycetia; order Pirellulales; family Pirellulaceae; genus JBKCUI01. The sequence continues at coordinate 519 of JAYVBW010000985.1, read as the reverse complement.
GCCAGGTCAATATAGCCCCTATGCCGGTTTGCCACCTTGGTTGACGATTCAACAATGGCTGCAAGATCGTCTCGGCAAACTTCGAGACGAAAAAGAGATCTTTCGCGAAAGCGACCAAGCCAGTCTGGTGCTTCAAATTGTCTGGCTGTATCTGCTACCGGATTACCTCGATTACCATAGCGACCTACTCTTTCACCAAGAACCAGAGGGGCTTTTCAACGGTCTCTTTCTCGGCAGGGCGATCGAATGCGTGCTTCAACAAGGTGCTCCATGGAATGAAATCGATCGGATCGTGGGCAAAGCGATTGATCAACTCAATGACTATGTTGGTTTTCGGCCAGTCGCCGTTCTTGAGGGTCGCAGGCTAGAGCCCTATGGTCACGAGTGGCTGCGTCCTATACCGCTCTACATTCGTGACGTGGGAGTCGCATTTGGACCTTACTGTGAGATCATAACCAAGGCGTTAGAGATTCTAAAAAAGACCTCGCCAGACATCTTGCGCGATGCTCAATTCGATCC
>JAYVBW010000984.1:0-4785 GCA_043750255.1 Pirellula sp. | reverse complement strand
TTCGTATCCAGATTGCGCCAATACTGATCCCGCTCGGTCGCAGAGCGTTCGAGAATCGCCTGCTGAAACCGATTCCATTTCGAAACAGTATCTATGCGTCGCGCTTCCTCTGCAGAAACATAAGCAGCTTTCCATATCGCAGGACGTAGCGTTTTTGAAATTTCAGACGGTTGGTTGATGCCGATCGCTTTGACGCTCAATTGAATCGCTTTCAGACTCGTTCCACTTTCATTGGCAATTACTTCTGTCGGTTTGACGAGTTGGTTTCGTGAACTGAGTTGCCACGGTCTTAGCAGCGTCTCTGCGTTCTCCCACTCCAGTTGAGCTTGCTCGAACGACGGGCCGCTAAGCTTGCCTGGAGCCCCCCCCTCTCCGGCGATGTCCACATTCGGTCCTGGCACAGCATCTACAATCAGCGTTCGAGGCGCGATCATGGCTGCCAACTGGGCATCGCCAAAATGGTTTAGCAAACCATGAACGTTGCGATGGATCGGCTCGGACCAAATCCCCTCGCGCGGACCGAAGTGCCCTGATATACACGCCGTTTGAATGCGTGTATCGACTGCCGCTGCGAACAACGCGAGGCTTCCTCCCTCGCCCCAACCAGCGATCAGCGTAGGTTTTTTACCATAGGTCGCTAGCAACGCGTCGAATGCAGCCGAAATTTCTTGTACTTGATAACCTATTACATGCCGACCGAGTACAAAGGCCGAACGGTACAGGAATTCCTGATCGGTTAGTTTTGCTCGACCGTTACGAGCTTCACGGTCTCTTCGAATGACATCCGGGATCACGACGACGCCACCCCGTGCCGCCAATTCTAAAGCAACGAGCGATGAAGTCTCATCGAAACCGCAAAGTCGTTCGGGCGTCTGACCTGCATCGGGAACGACCACTGCACTGAAACGAATTTCTCCGTTCGGAACAACTAGCAAACCCGTCGCGTCGACGCCATCAAAAACCCGCCAGCGAACGGAAACTACTTTGCAAGTTTCGTTGGCTGCGACCCAAATAGAATCACCGTCAACAGGTCCAACATTGGATTGAATGGTAAAGGCTTCGCATTTAACTCTAGCGTCAATCATCCCAATGCGACCACGCAACTCTTCACGAAGTGGTTGAATCGCGGCCTCATACGCCGAATGGTCGGCAGTTTTTAGAGCCGACTCATTCGGCTTAGGCCAGAGTGCAAACCGTTTTTGAATGGATTTGTTCAATTCCTTCAGAAGGAATCGATCCACACCGTCGACTAATTCGGAAGCAACATCCCCTGGGATATCGAGGATCGAAGTGCCGCTGAGTGTCTTAGCTGCCGAAGTCTCCTGAGCGTATCCATGAGGCGCGAATTGGTATGGTAAACTAAAGCAAAGAAAAACGCCCATCCCTACAATGGCGAGGACCGATCGGTTCCGAATGACTCTTACTTGCATTGCAATACTCCCCTTCCCACTAACCAATCGACGGAGCAAACCTGCTGAATCAATGTAGAGTATAAGCGAAGCAACCAATAATTCACATGGATAAACAGGATGCACAGGAAACAGAACTTTATCCTGTGCATCCTGTCAATCGATGTTACTTTGTTCCAGCCTGTTTTCTTCGATTCGACAGGCCTTTCCCACTTTGGAATTGCGAATTGCGATTTTTGATTTTTGGTCGCCTAACGACGGAGCCAACTTGCCGAATCTCCATTTAGCATAGGCGATGCAATCAACGTCGTGTTCTGGCTTTCAGAATTTGCGACCCCATTCTGTAACGGGTTTTGCCCGTCTGCACCTCTATTTGCCAATAAACCTCCGTCGCGTTTTAACGGGGCACTTGGATCGGAAAGATGAGCAAAGGACATGTCCAACATCGACTGCAGACGTTTGACCTCCGGATTATTCGTATTCGATGCAATCAATTTGCCTAGCGTCATGCGAGCTGGGACCAGTTCACCGATGCGGTGCTGTGCATGGACCAGTTGTATTTGTTTATCGATTCGGTCACTCGGCATTCTCTCGGATGCCATGGCAAGCGCCTCTGCTGCTTCCAGGTTTCGATCCAAATCAGCTAATGCCATTCCCCGAATCAAGAGCACTTCGGCATCTGTACTAGCCGACGCATGCAAGTCTGTCATCCGATCCAGAGCCGCGAGCGTACGTTGTGGACGGCCTGTATGACGATAGATTTCGGCAACCGAAAGTTGCACACGCGAATAGTCGCTTCGGATCAACAACGCTCGGTGGTAGCATTCCAATGCGGCTGGCCAATCGCGTTCCGATTGATGAGTATCTCCAAGTAAGGCCCAAGCTTCCGCATGGCTTCGATTGGCGGAAAGAACACTTAACGCGTATTCGCGGGCAGCTTTGCGATCCCCCATATCGAGATTCATTTCGCCGAGTCGGACCGCATACTCAGGGTTTCGCCCGGATAGACGAACCGCTTCTCGCATGTGTTCGATGGCCCGCTGTCGGTCACCTCGCTTCCATAACGTTGTCGCGTAACCCCAATGAGCTCGTTCGTCCAACGGCGAGTTACGCAATGCTTCCGAAAAGAGCATCTCTGCATCTTGCTGACGAGATCGCTGCATAGCGTCTGCACCTCGTAGCGACAATTGCCGAGCTGCTACGAGTTGCGAATTAGATTCTCTTTGAACAAAACTTCGACAACCAAATGCTAGGACGCATAGGAAACATGCCAATACCCTAAACCATGCAATGCCGAGACTGGGCTCGGAATATACTCGTTTTAGGTTGAAACGAACCATCGTCACTAGCTGTCCGTGAATCCATTCAGCCGCTCATGCGCACCGTTTGCGCACTTTTCCCACTACGTATTACCAAATCTCAGCGATTGCCCTCAAGATAAACGGGGTAGTTTTGGCAAAACGCTAGCATACTAACACGACATGTATTGCAGAGCCTTGGCCGTTGCCCTTAGCGTCCTCTTACTACCAGTTCACTTAAAGCCGTCCAAGTCGCTGAAACGGCTGTGCATAGCGCATGCGACGTTCCCCAATGCCCGCCCCAGGCTGGTAAAATTAAAATGGCAATTATGAAAGCACCTATCAATGCGACTGGCAGCGTGGGATCCGTTTGCCCAATAGTTGAAACCGATCTCGCCTTGCCAAAAAACGGCGCTTTTCGCAGTTTCGGTACCGTCAATTCGTCGAGCTGCTTTAACTCAAGATCGACTCGATCCGATTCACCAATCCACTTTTGTGTGCATAGAACGCTCCAAAGCATCCCTTGATAAAAGAGCTTGGATTTGCTCCCCACTGCAACTTTTCTTGCAATGCCCGAGGGAACGCGGACACAAAAGCTTTCTCGACTCATCTCAACGACGTCGACCTTAAAACGCTGACGTCCCAAACGAAGCGATCCTCGGGTATTACCCTCGCTTACTTTACAGCGGTAGGAAGTTGTTGCATCCGTCATGTTGTTTCACATGGTCAGTTTGGTTTGCGGAGAAACTTTTCCGTCGGCAGAATTGCGTGCCGCCTTTAAGTGTGCGTGTTGATCTTGAACTTATTCCAAACCAGCTACCCATTTTTAAAAAAAGCCGCACTAACTGGGCAAGCCGTGCGGATTGGCCGATCTAGGCAGATTGGGTAGTGCCTATCGATTCTTCTACTCGTATGTGCTGCAAGCACTTTTCTGACGATCTGGTGTATCCCGGTCGATCCTAATTGTCATGCGGGTTCTTTTGTGCCAGCAATGACGAATTTGCACGCAAATAAAGGACGCCCTGTGCAAAGCCATATTTCTCTGAAAACGACGATCGTTAACCGCCCTGTTTCAAATCGGTGTGGACCGCCGCACACCGCTCGATCGTGGTTTGGTTTCGCGTTCATAACCCTACTTTTCCTTAGCCCAAATATTGTTCACGGCCAAGTGCCGGGTATATGCACGCAGTCAGATGGTTTCTCATGGCCAATGAATAGTGAGCCCAATGCCGCAGTTTCGAATGCGGCCCGTTTGCCAATCGGGATGCAACGGAACGCCCAAAATCAAAATCCAATAGACACCGCTACGTTAAAAGCGTTTCTGAATCGGACCGATCTCAACGGTGCGAACGCAAAAAAAACTGTTGTCAATCGCTACTCTCCCCATTCGGTCCACAACACCAATCCACCGCAGCTTACCACTCAGCCCTTGACTCTCGGCCACACCTTTTCCACGGTCAGCAATCGAACTGCGATGTTCGGCGACGAAGATTTGCTCGTTCCAGCTCGCAAGAACGACAGCGATGACTTGCTTGCCCCCCCCAACGGACCACCGTTGAACGCACCCAATGCTAACAGTGATCCGCTTTCGAGCATGGGACCAGACATTGCCCAGGAACAACAGCGATCCGAAAAGAAAATTTCGGTGCCAGCCAACGGCCAGGCGGCCATCGATCCTCACCTCGAAGCGTTTGCTAACGAAAAGTATCCATCGGCACTAACGTGCGCAAAATGCCATCAAAAGATATACGACGAATGGCGAGTGAGCGGCCACGCGTACGCAGCCGTATCACCCATGTTCCAACGCTTTGAACAAGCGGTTGCCGAATTGGTTCGAGGTACTTCGGGTACGTTTTGTGTGCGATGCCACGCTCCTGTCGCAACACAAGTCGATCATCCTCGAGAAGCCCCAATCTTTTCCGGTCCAGCCGTGTTTCGAGAAGGGATCACCTGCATCGCGTGCCATCGCGTCGTCGAAGGTTACGGTCGCGTGAACGGCGAACGGCGCATCGAAACGGGCAGCCCTTACGATCCCGTCGTCGGTAGCTGGGGTGGCGACGGCATCGCTGCCGTCATCG
>JAYVBW010000983.1:0-7093 GCA_043750255.1 Pirellula sp. | reverse complement strand
GAGGCGTAAGCGGTTTGGCCTTCTACTTCGGGTGCCGTCGGATTCAGCGGATACACAGTGCGGCCGGATGCGACGAGTGCGAGGAAGACTTTGTTGCCGTACTTGGATCTTGCCCGCGATGCGCCGGCAACGGCGAACGTGCTTGCATTCAAAAATTCTTTGATATTGTTCATAGCGGATGGAGACTTTTGCTGAGTATCGGCGTTTATACGTATGTCAGGATGTTGACTTGTTGCAAGAATTTTGGTGAACCAAGAAAATTCGGCGAACCAATTCATCTTAGCGACGTCTATCTTCCTGTACACGCTACAAGGCGTGGTAAGGAATCTGAAAAGCAAACAATACCTGGATACGAGATCATGACTTCAATACGGCTGAGTACCGAACGATTTAGTGGATACGAGGGTTGTATCGCGTCGCAAGATGCGAATATGCAGCCCTTGCATCCATGTCGAAGGTAACACTAGGCCGTTCTAACGAAGCAAACGTTGGCAACCCGGTGTTACCCGCAAGTGACACCGGGTTTTTTCGTGCCTTCTTCCAGAGTTTCGCCATACATGGACTGATAGCTTAGACGGTAAAGCGGCGGTCTGAAGAACCGCAGAGGAGAGTTCGAGCACCTCTCAGTCCACTGAATGCGTTGCCGGCAAGAACACCTTGAGAACAACTGCGCTACGGGTGCGCACCTACATAACCAATGTGGCTCGTTCGACTTCTGGTGAGGTCGCTGGTCTTTCAAGCCAGCCAGGTCGGGTTCGAATCCCACACGAGTCACTGAAATACCTAAGGGTTTGCCGACGGGTCGGCGCTTTGATTTGCAATCAAGGCTTCTGGGTTCAACTCCCAGCAGGTCCACTGACAAACTAACAACTATCGGGCGTGAAGTGTAATGGCTGGCACAGGTCGTTTGGGGCGATCGATGTGGGTTCGATGCCCACCGATCCCACTGAATAGATAAGCACTGATGGTCTAGTGGAATGACACCGCTTTCGTAAAGCGGCAATGTGAGTTCGATTCTCACTCGGTGCTCTTTGATCTTTGACAATTTGGTCGAGCCAACAATGCGCCCATGGTGTACAGACATCATTCGATTTAGCCATGGCGCGTCCAGCTCAAACAAAATTTACAGGTCCAGTTTCATCCCTGGGTTGCATGACACATTGATGCTTTTTGAGTCGCGCAATTGACCGAATCCGTTTCTTGCTTCCAAACTTATTTCTTTCGAATGGAGATTTTTGTGATTGTAACGATCGAAAAGACTGGCACTGGCAAGTGCCTTTGGTGCCGCGTCCAAGGAGACGACGGAGTCCGCGCGGCCCAGTCGGCTGCTAACGAGTTGAACCAAAAACTGACATTGTCGAGTAAGCCTACGGGCCAAATCGACGGAGTGGAGAAAGTTGCTCAGCTTTGCGAAGAGCAAATCCGCAAGCTACAGTCGTTTTTGAATTCGATATAGCATGTCGGGTAGAAGGCCATGTTCTTTTCGAGTGCAATCGGATGCTCTTCAACCTGCGCTGGAAATAATTCCTCCGATCTCAATGTCCTAACCAAATCGCGCCGCGTTTGCTCTCCTCGATTATCGAAAATTGTTTGTGGAGCTCGTTGTGGATCAATTTGGGGCTTTCTAAGTCGCACAAGTCACTCCAGGCCGATGCGATCATCGCCAACAAGCTTCACTGCTCCGGCGTGTCAAACCGGTGCGAGTTGTCGCAACGAGCTACGGGACAGCATTTTTCGAAGCTCGTCGATTGAGCAACTTCGCAGCTCGATTCGGTTTGGGTGACAAACGAAACGCTGGAAACGACGTCCTGCCAGAGTGCGTTGACCGGTGCTATTTTCGCGAGCTATAGTCGCGGGGCAGGGTAATCGCATCCATGCTATAATCGTATTGAACTTTGATACGGCTTTTCCAATCGATCTTCAGTTTATGTCCGACGTCACCCATATCCTCTTGCAAATCGAATGCGGCAATCCGAAAGCGGCGGAGCAGTTGCTGCCGTTGGTGTATGAGGAACTGCGTAAGCTGGCGGCGGCTAAGCTGGCTCATGAGAAACCTGGGCAGACGCTGCAGGCGACGGCGCTCGTGCACGAAGCGTACCTTAACCTCGTGGCCTCGCCCGCGTGCGATGCATCGATTGCTGGAAACAACCGGGAGGTCCGCACGGATGCGAGTTCGCCGCACTGGAATTCTCGCGGGCATTTCTTCGCCGCCGCCGCGGAAGCAATGCGGAGGATTCTAATCATGAGTGCGCGACGACGACGAGCGGAAAAGCGGGGCGGCGGACGCGAACGGCTTGAACTCGACCCGGCGCTCCTGCCGGCTATCGATCGTGATGAGCGGCTCCTGTCGCTGGAGGAATCACTGAGCCGGCTGGAACAGCAGCATCCCGACAAGGCGCAGGTGGTCAAGCTCCGCTATTTCGCCGGGCTTACAATTAAGGATGCTGCGGCGGCCATGGGAATTTCCGATACAACCGCCGACCGCTACTGGTCGTATGCTCGAGCGTGGCTTCAGCGGGACATGAGGGCAGAGGGCGATGCAAAATCGCGTTGAGCGAGGCAGCCCGGTCTCGTGGCTTCCAACTTTTTTCCAGAATCGCTGGGGCAAAATTGTCCCCAAGTGCACACTATCCAATAGTGCGCTGGACCTACTCGATTTCACGTGTCGATACTGCCGCTGCGCCATTGTTGTTACCTGCCGAGACTTATCTGCCGGGGTGGCGTCATGACCGAAGAAGAACTGTTTACAGCGGCGACCCAGCGGCCCATTTCCGAGCGTGCCCCATTTCTGGAGCAGGCATGCGGCAGAGATGCAACATTGCGGACTCAGATCGAAGAACTGCTAGAGGCCCACGATCACCCGGATAGTTTGCTGGAGGCCGACTTTTGTGAAGTGACATTGGAAGCCCCCACTCGCCTATCGGAGGCGGAGGGCACGATCATAGGCCCATACAAGCTCCTACAGCAGATCGGCGAAGGGGGCATGGGCATCGTCTATATGGCTGAGCAGCACGAACCTGTCCGACGCAAGGTCGCGCTAAAGGTCGTCAAGCCCGGCATGGAGACCCGGCAGGTCGTGGCCCGCTTTGAGGCCGAACGGCAAGCTCTAGCGCTGATGGATCACCCGAACATTGCCCGCGTGATCGACGGCGGCACAACGGATTCCCATCGGCCGTACTTCGTCATGGAGTTGGTCCGTGGCGTTCCCATCACTGAGTACTGCAACAAAAAGAAACTTAACGCCCGCCAGCGGCTCGAGTTGTTTGTCACGGTCTGCCGGGCCGTCCAGCACGCTCATCAGCGGGCGATCATCCATCGCGATCTCAAGCCGACCAACATCCTCGTAACCCAAATCGACGCCGCCCCGGTCGTCAAGGTCATCGACTTTGGCATCGCCAAGACTTTGGGAGAGCGGTTGACCGACAAGACACTGTTTACGCAGTTTTCACAGATGATTGGCACGCCGCTCTACATGAGTCCCGAGCAGGCCGAGATGACCGGAAATGACATTGACACCCGAACCGACGTCTACTCCCTGGGAGTACTGTTGTACGAACTGATAGCCGGTGACACGCCACTCAACAAACAGATGCTGGAACAGGTGGGGCACGACGACATGCGGCGGATGATCCGTGAGGTCGAGCCTCCCAAACCAAGCGACCGCATCAGCACGTTGAATGCGGAACAACTCTCCACCGTTTCCGGCCAGTTAGGCTTTGATGCGCGCAAATATGCTCACTCGCTCAAAGGAGAACTCGATTGGATTGTGATGCGGGCGCTCGAAAAGGATCGAACGCGTCGGTACGCCTCGGCCGCGGCGTTTGCCGACGACATCGAGCGGTATTTGCGCCACGATGCCGTGAAGGCATGTCCGCCGTCGAAGGTGTATCGCCTGAAGAAGTTCGTTCGGCGGAATAAGGCTGCGCTGATTACAACCAGTCTCGTGTCGTTGGCGCTCATCGTCGGTACGGTGGTCAGCGTCTGGCAAGCGGTGGAAGCGAACACCGCCCGTCAGGTTGCCGATGAGCGATTGGTGTTGGCGAACCGGCGATTAGCCCGGGAGGAGCAGGCTCGCACCGAGGCGGATGAGCAGCGCAAAATCGCCGAAGCCAACTTCCAGCTCGCCCAGCAGCATCACTCAGCAGGAATCGAGCAGCTCCGAGATTCGATCCAAACACAACGGGAATGGGCGGCCGCACTTCAGCAAACGGCACCGTACCAGTCACTGATGTACAGTATAGATAATCTGGCGCAGGTATTCGAGAAGCGTGATTTCGATCAGGCGGATCAATTCCTCGCCGAGGCCGAGGTGTTGGGAGAATCGATCCTCATGACAAGTAACCGTCAGCCCCATGGCGAACGTGAGGTTTCATCCGAACTGGCACTGGCGTTGATATTAATCCGGCGGGCGGGGATACGGGACGGAAGACTAGAATACACTGCGGAGCAGGAGTCGTTCCTGCGCCGCGCGATCGCATTGCTCAGTAGGCATGTCGCCGATGATCCCGATTTGCCGCGACTAAAATCCCAATGGGTGACCGCTCACGTCCAACTCGGAAAACTTCTGGCCGCGACGGATCGATTCGATGAGGCAAATCGCGTTTACCAAACCTCACATCAGTTTTTATTAAAACACCCAGCGGCCGATTTGTCAGTTGCAACCGCAGCGATTCGCAATGGAAGGACGTTCGTGCTCGTAAAATTGGGGCGATTGGACGAAGTGCTTGATGTTTGGAATGAGCAGATCGAGTTGGAGCCGAGAACTTCATTTCATCGAAAACGCCGCGCAAACGTATACTTCATGCTGGGCCGCTTCACCGACGCGCTCGAAGATCTCGCCACGGCTGTTGAGTTAAATCCCTTCGATACAACAAACCTCACATGGATTTCACCATCCGCTGTTGCCGCGTGTCCTAGCGAGGCTTTTCGCGCGGAAATTCTCGCACTAGCTGACAAGACGATCGATCGGATGAACGACCATATCTTGGCCTATTTCCGCCGTGGGGCGTTGCACGCGGCAATGAGGCAATTCGATGCGGCGCAACGCGACTTCCAATCAGCCCTGGCCTTGGCGGGGCGTGCGAACGACGAGGGTGAGCCGAAAGTGACGATGAATCCTGACAATTATCTCGCGTGGGGGCTGACGACTAACGTACAGGCCGATTTCAACGAGCCTCGCGCCACCGAGCTGGCAGAATTCGCAGTCGCCAGTGTCCCAAGTGCCTGCCAATTCTGGAACGCATTGGGGGTCGCCCGCTATCGAGACTCCGATTGGGCCGGCGCGCAGACGGCCATGGAAAAGTCAATGGATCTCAATTCGGGTGGAACCAGCGTTGACTGGTTCTTTCTTGCCATGTCCCTCTGGCAACTCGACCAAAAAGACGAGGCCTACACTTGGTACTATAAGGCTGTTGACTGGATGGAGAAGCACAGCCCCCGAAACAAGGCGCTCCATCGTTTCCGAAACGAAGCGGCGGCCTTGCTGCGAGTGCACGAAGAAAAGGCGATGCAACCTCAGTAATTCGGACTACCCGCGTCGAATTGGCCTGCCGTATGATTGCCGATGGATTGCGAGTTACGACAACGTCCGACAAGCTAATCGGGATTCAATTCTCCAAGCCCCCTACGACTGCCGCATCCGATCCTCGATTTTGACGCGCAGCTTCCGAACGTCCGCTTGAGCCTTCTCATTGGCCTTGATCTGGCGATACATCGCCTCAGCCTGCTTCTGAAACAGCGTGGCTTGCTCGCGACGATGGTCGCGATCGGCTCTTTTTTTCAGAATTGCTGGGGCAAAATCGGCCGGAATTGCACACTGATGGTGACGTCTGGTCTTAACGAGTCGATCGTCGCATGGCCAGCATCACCGATCCCTATCTTTCGGTCGGGACAATTCCAACTTTTTCTTAAGGGATTTCGATGATGGCGAGAACATTGCTTGCATTTGCTTTGCTGGTTGCGATGGGTATGACAGTACAGGCTGCAGAAGGAGGCGCGAAGGACAGCAGCGGTCTCGTTTGGAGTCAATCACAGAAACTAGAAACTGGTTCATGGTGGGATTGGGCATTCGCGACCGCCAATGCAGCCAATTACTCGATCGTCGATGTCGATGCCAGCGGCACTCCAAAGCTCTATGACGACTGGAGGCTACCGACAGTCCATGAAATTCAAGCGGCAATTCTGGATGGTACTCTGGCAAAAGTGATGCCAATCTTGCGTAAGACTGATATCTATGGCGTGGTTCATGAATATCCTCTTTACTTCAATACATGGATTTGGACGGCGGAAACCCGCGGCAATAAAGCCTGGGCGGTATGGGTTGAACGTGACACAGCCTATCCCTGGCCGCTGATTGTCGGCACCAGCGGTTCAAAGCAACTCATACTAAAAACAGGCGCCTTTGAGGCGTTCTTTGTCCGCGGCAAAGCACCTGTGAATTAGACGGACGTAAAGAGTCTTTGCAGCGAAACTGGGCGAAGAGTTTTTGGCGAAAGAAGTCCTGGCAAAGTGGAGACTATCTTGATCCTCCGTGGGCAAAACAGGCTTACGGAGGCTCCCCCAAAGTGCTTGTCAAGCTACTAGCTCAAGGTGGCCCGCAAACTTGCACCGGTCACCCCAGACCGGAGCGAATTGGAGACGTCCACAAATCGATTCTTTCGCGACTGTGGGATTTAAATCTTCGCTTGCAGCACGAAAAACGAGTCGTAGGCATTCTTTCCAATCACGGCGATAAAATTCGCTTTGACTTATCCCTTGCATCGAGAACTGCGTTGTCAACTGCATCCCGGATTTCGTCATTCAAACCAAGAAAGAGAGTATTGAGGGTGTTTTCGATTAACCGGAAAACACGACTTCAGCACAAGCATTGTTGACCAGCAACTCCTTCCACTCAGAAGCAAATTCGCCGCACAAAAAAATAGGGGTCAGGTGGGGTTTGACCCAATGCCGTTGCGCTTTTTGTGATTTACTGGGCTTGACGTTCGTTTTTCCCAAGGGTTTTCATAGTGATCTCATGCAACTTGACATAGTTGGTGTTCCAGCGCTTTGAGAAGGTCATCTTGCCCTCGCTTCGTTTTGATTTTTTCGCGAATGA
>JAYVBW010000982.1:0-1893 GCA_043750255.1 Pirellula sp. | reverse complement strand
AAGAACCAGCGGAGTGCTGTATGCTTTTTTGAATTCTGGATTCTGTGCTCGAATTTCTGGACGGTTCGTCTTCCATGCCAGCTTGCCGTCTAGAAGATTTACGGCCGCAACGTATTGCTGGTCGATTCCATCGCAAACCAAGAGGACTTTTTCCTCAACCGCGATCGGTGAACTGCCCGGCCCAACGCTGTGATCAACCACTAGCTTTGTCGACCAAATCGTCTTGCCGGTCTTCGTGCTCAAACACCATGTACCATAATTTCCAAAATGACAAACGACACGTTCCCCGACGATCGCGGGCGTAGGAGAAGCATAGGAATTCAGCGGATTGATCGGTTCTGGGTTGTCGACTTTTGCAAGTGCAATGTCGTATATCCATTTGCCAGTGGCTGCATCCAAGCACATGGCATGAAACTCGACTGTATTTGCCAGTGTCTTAATTGACGCCATTTTATCGCCGGCGAGCTTAGCTGCGATCTGTTCTGGCGTTGCATCCTTGGTAAGAGCAGATGTGAACCAAACTTGGCCATTGGATACGACGGGCGACGACCAACCGATGCCCTTGGTGTTTGTTGACCACACATGATTTGCTTTGTCGGCTAAGTCCGTTGGCAGTGCGGCATCGGCAAGCCCTTCGCCAGTCGGTCCGCGAAATTGTGACCAATCCTCGCCGTCCGCAGAAACATGGTTTGTGAAAATCAAGCTCACGTACAAACAAGCAGCAGAAACTCTAGCAGCCCTGATTAAAACCTTACTCATCGAAACCTCATTCTAAGAGTTTGAAATCAAACTATTTCAGTGCTCCAACAGGCTCACAGCCTATCCTACTTGCAACGTCGCCTCCAGGCTTTTCAACATATCACGAACTGCAACATGACCTCGCCCGCATCCGATTAGCTCGTCTGTCTCGATCCAGCTTTCCACTTTCTTCTGCGCAGAAATCACTGTTGAATGCTGTCGCTTGCCGAAGTAGTCGCCTATTTCCGACAATGCGGTACGTGTGTATTTACGGGCCAAAAACATCGCCAGCATGCGAGGTTGACTCACACTCTGGCACTTGGTTTTTGCTCGAAGCGTTTTGCCTTCGAGCCCAAACGCTTCGCAAACCACCTTCTCGATGTCGTTCATGCGCACGATTGGATGACTCGCCCGAATCAAATCCAACGTGCATCGAGTCGCTTCGTCATCTGTCAAACTTCGACCGACCACGCGTTGCTGTGCGACCAAACGATGGGAAACACCTTGCAACACTCTCGCATCGCCACAGCACTGGATTGCTAGAGTCTGAATGCTTGTGCTGGATAGGTCCACTCGTGACTTAGCGCACATGCGTTTGAGCACCTCGACGCGGGTCTTCGCATCGAGCGGATCGATGCCGCACGCCATCCCTCCCGACAACCTTGCAAAAAGATCCGCACCGAGGCCAGATAGTTCGTTAAGACCTCTATCGGCGATAAGCACCACTTGACGACGATCTCGCAACAACATGTCAATCGTGTTTCGAAGCTCGACCAGCGTCCCGGCTTTCCCTAGGCAGAATTGAATATCGTCTATTACAATCGCTTCGACATCGCGGTACTTGCGTCTGAAATTGGCAAAACCACCACCGCGAGCGCTCTCGGTGTACTCTATCGTGAATTGCTCGGCAGTTAAAACCAAAACGCGGCGCATACGATAAGTCATTCTCATTTTGTGAGCTAATCCGATCGCAAGGTGGCTCTTGCCAGTCCCACTCGGACCGTGGATCAACAGTGGGTTAATCTGACCTGGACGTTCCAACACCATCTCGGCTGCCGTGTAGGCCAATCGGTTATGGTCGCCAGCTACAAATTCGTCCCAGCGACGTTCATTCTCGCGTCGCAACTCCAGCAAGCGATCGACTTGGACATCGAC
>JAYVBW010000981.1:0-1619 GCA_043750255.1 Pirellula sp. | reverse complement strand
AACACGACACAGGTTAGGTTCTCGTCAGAGCGAATTCGAGCCGATCCTACAAACTAACTCTTTCACCATAACCATTTGGTGTCATCTTCGCAGCACCACACGCGAAAAAAATGAGAATCTGGTCCAAGCCTGTTCAGGGAATTGTAAATATAGAAACATTTCTGCATGTAGGCCGAAACTATCAAGACTTGCCGGTGTTTTAACACGCCTGAGTCATTTCGGTATTTAGGCGATCGGCTGACCGAAAAGGTCCAGCCCCGATCGCCTATTGGAAACACAGAGACACAGAGGGCACAGAGTAATGTTCCGCCCAATTCAATGCGTTCTCTACGATCTCTGTGCCTCCGTGTTTCGCCTCCGTGTTTCAAAAATAGTAGTATTCGAATTGCCGCTTGCCTTAACTGTTCTCCAAAGCACTTACGCTTTCCAGATACGGCCGTCGGGGGCATCGATTCCCAGCGTTGCATTCCGAGTATCTACGACCAGCTTCGACTCGCTAACAATGAGTTCATAGTCGAACGCAGAGTGATCGGTCGCAATAAGTGTACAGTCGAGCGATTGAAGATAGTGGGTTGAAATGTCATGACTTGATAACGCTGGGACTTGATACGATCGCATTTTCGGAAGCGTTGGCACATGCGGGTCAGAATAGGAAAGAATAGCCCCTCGCTCGGAAAGCAACTCCATCAATTTGAAACTGGGGCTTTCTCGAGGGTCATCAATATTTTTCTTATATGCAACTCCCAGGATGCCGACATGCGATCCCTTAACCGGTTTTCCCATTGCGTTCAACGCTTCTGCTACCCGTTCCACCACAAACCGCGGCATGGACATATTGATCTCACCTGCAAGTTCAATAAAGCGAGTGGGCATCTCATGGCAACGGGCAAGCCATGTGAGATAAAACGGATCGATGGGTATACAATGACCACCTAGACCTGGCCCTGGGTAAAACGCTTGGAAACCGAAAGGTTTTGTTTTGGCTGCGTCGATAACTTCCCAAATATCAATTCCAAGCCGCATGAACAGCAGCTTCAATTCATTGACCATGGCGATGTTCACACTGCGATAGGTATTCTCTAGGATCTTGCTAGCCTCTGCAACTTCACAGCTACCAACCGGAACGACATGTCTCATTACCATTGAGTAAAGCTCTACCGCCCGCCGCTTGCTGGGTAAGTCAATGCCACCGACAACTTTGGGAATGGTTTGCGTTGAGAAGTTAGGATTGCCTGGATCCTCGCGTTCAGGACTGAAAGCGAGGAAATAATCAGAACCGCAGACCAGTCCTGATCGATCCAATATTGGCTTGACTACATCGCGAGTCGTACCGGGGTAGGTTGTACTCTCAAGAACAACGAGTTGGCCAGGTCGGAGCTTTTTGGCAATCGCATTAACGGTGTTCTCGATATACGTCATATCGGGGTCGCGACTTGCGTTCAGTGGCGTTGGCACACAGATGACGATTGCGTCCGGTTCATCCAGTCGGTCCATATCGCAAGTAGGTTGAAAGGACTGATTTGCGATCGCGGGTGCGAGCCACGACGATTCAAGATGGCGGATATAGCATTCGCCTCGAATGAGCGAGTCGACCTTGCGATGATCCACATCGAATCCAA
>JAYVBW010000980.1:0-7766 GCA_043750255.1 Pirellula sp. | reverse complement strand
GGAAAAGAAACGACAGGAGTTCCAAGCGTGGATCGGTAGGATTTTTGAGCTTGGTTTCTTGGCTGACTATGACTCGATTCGGTTGACTCAAGGAGATGGCGGGCTCGACGGAATCATTCTCAGTGAATTGGCCGCCGTTGCTGTGTATGCTCCGCGAGAGATGACGGCGAGCGAACTGCAACGCAAGATCGCTGCTGACTTTAGCAAAGCCATGAAGACTTTTGCGGATCGAGGTGTGGTAATAAAAAAGTTCATTCTCATCCATAACGATGAGGGGCTGACCAAGGATGTTGGAACGCTTGTTTTGAAACTGAATCAAGATCACCTGAGTGTCGCGATTGAAATCTGGAGATTTGAGCGCCTTTGGATGCTGTTGGAAAAACTGACGGAGGATCAACTCGATGAACTGTTGGGAGCCGCTCCTACGACGGCCAACATGGAGCGACTTGAGATGCCCGCAATTCGTGATGTCGTACAATACCTAACTACAATCCAATTGACACCACCTCCATTGTCGGACATCGAGATTCCAAATGCAAAGAAGCTCGAATACAATCGGCTTGGCGAGTACATCCAACACATCCTGCGTGCTGGGCGAGTCAAACAAAAACTTGTCCAACAGTATCTGGAAGGAGCGACGGATATGACGACTGGAGAAAAGATAGCGGAGGGCTTTCGGCAAAAATATGTGGCGTGCCGGGACTCAGGCATGGAGCCGGACGATATTTTTGAGACACTTTGGGAGCTTGCGGGAGGGAACCACTTTACCACCCCAACACAGCATGCCGCCGTTACAGCGGTGTTGTCCCACTTTTTCCACTTTTGCGACATTTTTGAAAACGCACCACCACCAATATGATACTTCCAACCAAACATCTACCTGTCGACAGATCGCTCATTGTGATTGGTGCTGAGATTGTCGAATTGCTTGACGAACCTAAATCGGTTTCGCGGCTTTGGTTGGATTTCCAACAAAGTTACGAGCAACATCACGCGAGGCTGTCGTTTGATTGGTTTACATTGGCAGTAGCGATGCTATTCACCGTTGAAGCTGTGGAACTAAAAGGAAATCGTCTGCAGATACGGGAGACGACTTTGTGATTTATGGCATCAGTAGTTCGCTGTCGACTTTCAAGCCTGTTCGTTTTCAATCAGGATTGAATTTAGTCGTTGCCGAAAAAAGCAAAGATGCAACGAGCAGGCAAACTCGAAACGGATCTGGGAAATCTAGTTTAGTTCGAATCATCGATTTCCTTCTCGGCTCAGAGTGCGATGCCGATTCCATTTTTCGATACGAATCATTGATCAAGGAACAATTCACTTTGCAATTGGACCTTGGGGGCAAACAAGTTTCCGCAACTCGATCTGGCGACGAGAAAGCAAAAGTAGTTGTGGACGGCGATTTTGAAGGGTGGCCAGTTGGTCCAAAACTGCACAAGTTATCGGGTGAGTACCGAATCAGCAATACTGACTGGAAAGCTGCTCTGGGAAAAATGATGTTCGCATTAACGGCGGATATACCATCGTATGGTCCGACCCTTCGCTCGATGATTGCGTACTTTGTTCGGCGTGAGTCGAGTGGTGCTTTTCAAGAGGCTCAAAAGCAAGCTTCGCAGCAAACGAACTGGGATGTTCAAACCAATCTTTCGTATCTCTTTGATCTCGACTGGACAATTCCCCATTCGCTCCAACAAGTGCGGCTGAAAGAAAAAACACTTGAGGTTCTGAGGCGGGAAGCAAAGGGAGAAGCGTTAGGTGGGTTGATCGGTAACCTAGGCGAACTCAGGACGAAGCTTGCTGTGGCCGATCAGGAAGCGCGTCGCCTCAAAGAAGAGGTCGACGGATTCCAAGTTTTGCCGGAATATCGCGAACTTGAGCGAGAAGCATCCAAGCTGGCTATCCGAATTTCCGAGCTTGCGAGTGAGAACACGCTGGATCTTGAACGGATTGATACTTTGACCATCCAATTTGTCGATGAACAATCTGAGCAATCTACCAACGTCGAAACCATCTACCGCGAGATTGGAATTGTATTACCCGAGCTGGTGCGCAAGCGAATTGATGAGGTTCAGGTCTTTCATTCTGCGATTATCAAGAATCGGCGCTTGCACTTACAGAATGAAATCGATGATGCGAAGAGTGCCTTGGAGCGACGCGGTCGCGAACTAGAAACGATGGATGTTCGTCGTTTAGAGATACTTAGAACGCTCGACAGCCGTGGCGCGCTCGATCAATTCTCAAAGCTGCAAGAGGAGTTGTCGCGCAAGCAGGCGTTCGTCGAAGAGCTCAAAAGGAAAGTCGAGCTGGCGAAGCAACTGGATGCGCAATCGACAGAGTTGACGATTGAACGCGCTCAGATCAAAAAACGGCTGACGGCTGATCTGGAAGACAATGCGGCCCATCTCAATGAAGTGATTGTTCGGTTCGAAGACTTTTCAAAACGCATTTCGGACCATGAAGGGAGCCTCGTCATTGATCCAACGGATAACGGTCCAGAGTTCTCTGTTGTCGTCGAAGGCAAAGAGAGTAAAGGAATTCGCAATATGCAAATATTTTGTTTCGACTTGACGCTTGCTGTGATGTGGTCGAGAAGGAACTTGGGTCCAGGATTTCTCGTGCATGACAGCCATCTGTTTGACGGCATGGACAGTCGCCAAGTAGCGAGAGCCATCGAGATTGGCGCCGAACAGTCGGCGCTAAACAAATTCCAGTATGTTGTTTGCCTGAACTCAGACCAACTTGGCTCCGCTGAATTCTCGAAGAACTTTGATGTTTCGAAGTATCGCAATGCCGTCGAGATAACTGATGCATCTGAAAATGGAGGAATTTTCGGGATGCGTATTTCCTAATGGTCCATCAAAATCAAGGACATCCCATTTCTTTTCCTCAGAAATAGCCCCAAAGGAATTCTGGTGCCCTGATGAAACATGTAAAGGACCGAAGGACTTGCTAAAACGAGCGTGTCAGTTCGAAGGAAGAGCCAAATTTGGCTCAGGAAACACTGAAAAAACTTTCGTCGTTTTTGATTCGTTGGACTTGTGGGGGCATCAGGCGTAATTAGAACTTCAGAAACGACTTGCGAGCATTGTGTCAGACGCAAATTTGATTTTCGCGCAAAAAACTTGCGGCTTAGCCACAAAAACGCGGATTTTGAACTATGATTTAGCATTGTCGCGCAGTAATCTTGCGCTTTATCCAAAGGATTTGGAATCATGCTATTCGAATTTCGCGTTGAAAATTTCCGTTCTATTCGTTCCGAACAGGCTCTTAGTCTGGTCGCTGCCGACAGAATCGATCCAGATAGCAAAATCCCGCGAGCGACCAAGTCGACCGAATCGCTCGTCCTACCAGCCGTTGCAATTTACGGTGGTAATGCCAGCGGAAAGAGCAATGTCCTGGCAGCTCTTTCGTTTATGCGAGATGCGGTCATCTTTTCCCACCGATATTGGAATCCTGAAGGTGGCATTCCGCGCACACCCTTTGCTTGGGGTGGCGGTGCGTCACTACCCTCCATGTTCGAAGCGACATTTGAAACATCGAACGGACTCGAGTTTAACTATGGCTTTTCGCTAACGGACGATTCCATCGAAGAGGAATGGTTGCATGGAAAACCGAGCAAGAAAAAGCAAGTCTGGTTCGAAAGAAAAAAGAGTGACTACAAATTTGGTTCGGCGCTCACTGGACCAACGGAAACCGTGGAGTCAATGACGCGAAGCAACGCTCTATTCCTGTCAACCGCGGTCCAAGTCGGAAGCGAGAGTCTCAAGCCTGTTTACAACTTTTTCTCTCAAATGTTGCCATTCGGACGGCTGGGTAGATTTCCAACTCAACTGACTTCGATGGACGCAATATCGCCGGCCCTGTTTCCTTCACTGCAATCCGAACTGCCTCTGTTTGGGGTGGAGGATGAACTAGTCGAAAAGGTTAGAGGCCTGTTCCGACAAGCGGATTTCGGCATCGTCGATATTAAGAAGCTGGAGTTTGATCGCCAAGCTTCGAATGGCAAAACTGTGAAAGCGTTTCGTTATGTCCTACAACATGAAGAAGGAAATGACGACTCATGGATTCCGCTGAATGAAGAATCGGATGGAACACAAACGCTGTTTCGAATGGCACCTCGTATTTTCCGTGCTTTGGAAACCGGTGGAGTGTTGCTTGTCGATGAGCTGGAATCCAGTCTTCATCCTCACCTCGCATCTAAAATAGTCGATTTGTTCAATTGCCCTATGACGAATCAAGGTAATGCACAACTGGTTTTTTCCACTCATGATACGAACCTTTTGGGCAATACTGCGGGGGAGCCATCGCTAAGACGTGATCAAGTCTGGTTAACAGAAAAAGATAAATCCGGAGCGACTACCCTATATCCATTGACCAATTACAAACCTCGAAATGTTGAGAACCTGGAGCGTGGCTATCTTCAGGGCAGATATGGAGCGATTCCGTTCCTTGGCGGACTCAACCAGGTCTCATCGCAGTCACCAGAATCATGAGCAAAGCTAACCGCTCACGTCATCCAGCGCGCCCCGCACCCTTTCGTGACGCCAAAAAAAGAATTCTCGTGGTTTGCGAAGGATCCACGGAGAAGGAGTACGTGGATGGCTATGTGATGTCGCTCAGAGGCTCGCTTGTTGTTGCTGTTGAAGCGGTAGGCAATGCAGGTGTCCCCATCAGTGTCGTCGAGATGGCAAAAGAACTAAAGAGTTCGAATGCCGAGCAAGCATCGATTGAAAAGGACTCCAACGTTTCGTTCGATAGTGTCTGGGTGATGTTCGATGTGGATGAACACCCGCGAGTTGACGACGCAAAGATTATGGCTCGAGACAATGAAATCGGAGTCGCGGTCTCGAATCCATGCATCGAACTGTGGTTATACCTTCACTTTGAAGAATCACCTGGGATGCAAGATCGACACAAAATGCGTCGATTGCTCCGAGTCAGAATTCCCGATTACAATAAGCACATTCAATTCACGGATTTTGCAAACGGAGTCGATGACGCAAGACAGCGAGCCTATCGACTTGATGAACAGGCGGTTCTCGATAATGATTCCGGTCGAAATCCAACTACTTCGATTTGGAAGCTGCTTGACGATATTTTGAGAAGTTAAAACTACGGAACGAAAACTAAATCGCATGGTCGAACCGAATGATGTACGGGAACAACTCACGAAGTCCCTTGTTCTCGACCTTATCGGTCCGACAGGAGTTATTGGCGACCACAAAGAAACGCTTTCGCAGCAGCCATCAAAATGGTACCTCACTGGATTCCTGGTTCCAACCGAGAGTTCCGAGACTCAAAAGGTCGATGAAACGGTAACGGAGCAACTCGACCAGTCGGCTGTTCCAAGCAATGGCGACGAATCTGGTAACTCGGAGCCTCCTGTTGCTCGCCGATCGTATTTGCCAAGCAGTTGCGGGATCAGCTTTTTGATTGCTGCCAAGTCAACTACGCTTCAGACGATAATTCGATGGGGTGACTACGAACGGATCGAAAAAGACAAGCCTCAGTCGCCGAATCATTGGCTTAGAACGCCTTGCGAACAAATCGTCGATCTGAAGCTCGGGAGCGATTCGATCGCAAATGGCATCGAAAACGTCCCTAACTCCGGCGGTCTGCAAATTGTTTGGAATGCGCGAGCTCTGAACCCACACCACGGTGAAGAGGGCGTTCCGAAGGGTACTCGAAGTATTTCGGTGTTCCTAGTCAATCGTCGGGTGCCTGCTGGTGATGACTATGCAGATGAAGCCTTCGCATTCCAAGTTGAATTGGAAATTCATGGCGATGTTCCATTTGTCCCTCGCCCAAATCTCGCAACCCTTGAAAGCGATGAATGGGATCAATTGGTCGCTGACATTCAGTACCGAGATACATGTGAGTTCTCTGTAGGACACGCGATCTCCACGGAAGCCGTGGTTGAAGATGGGCATTGCGTCATCGTTCGGACCGTTTGGATTCCTAGTTCACAGGTCGAACGAGTTGCTCCCGCATCGATCCGGGACGTTGAACTCGGAATGGACGCACTATCGGAGATCACAGACGGTGACGATGCGAAGGCTAAGCTTCGTCCACTAGTAGAGCATTATCGTGAATGGATCGAAGGGCAAGGCGCTTCGTTGGAGAAGCTATCCGCACGTCGAAAGGAAACCTGCGATGAATTGCTAAAGAATGCTCGGTTTGCAAGCAAGCGAATCGAGATGGGCATCGAATTACTAAGAGACCCTCAATGTCTGGAGGCGTTCCGAATTGCAAATCGGTCAATGGCCAATCAAGGCCGCAGGCGATTGTCATTAGCACTCAAACGACCAGCATCTGAAATCGTTCCCGAATGGCGACCATTCCAGCTTGCATTCATCTTGATGAACCTCAAAGGAATCGCGGAGCCAACCGATGATGACCGCGAATTGGTCGATCTCCTATTCTTTCCGACCGGCGGAGGCAAAACAGAAGCGTATCTCGGTTTAGCGGCGTTTACGTTAGTCCTGCGACGGCTTAAGAATCCCGGTATCACATCGGCGGGCCTCAGTGTTTTGATGCGTTACACATTGCGATTGCTGACGTTAGACCAGCTCGGGCGTGCAGCGGCACTCATTTGCGCCCTCGAACTCGAACGCCAAAAGGATGTCAGCAAACTGGGCGAATGGCCGTTTGAGATTGGTTTATGGGTAGGCCGGGCCGCAACACCGAACCGAATGGGTGCCAAGGGCGATACCGACCGTGAATCGGCTCGTGCCAAAACTATCGCTTTCAAGAATGATGATCGCAAGCCATCGCCGATTCCACTTGAGGAATGTCCGTGGTGCGGCGAGAAATTCCGACCGGCATCATTCCAACTGGTTCCAAATCCTGATACCCCAATCGATCTCCGCGTTTGCTGTGTAAACCGAAGCTGCGAATTCTCAAGAGGGAATCCACTACCGATCCTTTCGGTTGATGAGCCCATTTATAGACGTCTTCCATGCTTCATTATTGCGACCGTCGATAAATTTGCAGCCATGCCCTGGACTGGAGAAGTAGGAGCTTTCTTCGGACGCGTCGACCGAGCCGACAAAGATGGCTTTTATGGTCCTTGCGAACGAATGAAAGGCCGAGCACTTCCGGTGGATCGACTGTTGCCACCGGATCTCGTTATCCAGGATGAGTTGCACCTGATCTCGGGTCCACTTGGAACGATGGTCGGACTCTATGAGACGGCCCTCGATTCGCTTTCCACAATTGAGATTGATGGGAAACAAGTTCGCCCCAAGATTGTTGCCTCAACGGCAACGGTCCGCCGAGCCGAGTCTCAAATCCAATCACTATTCAATCATTCGCAGGTCGATGTTTTCCCGCCACCAGGACCAGATCGGCGTGACTCATTTTTCGCAAAGACTCACAGTGTCGAGGATAGCAACGCTCGAATGTACGTCGGTATCGCCGCACAAGGTAGAAGTCCGAAGGTGGTCATGTTGCGAGTCTATTTGGCTCTGCTGAGCGCCGCCAAAAAAGCCTATATGGAAGCGGGTGGACCTAAAAACGCTTCGAATCCTGCCGATTCGTATATGACGTTGCTAGGCTATTTCAATAGCCTTCGTGAACTAGGTGGTGCTCGTCGACTCATCGAAGATGAAGTCCGAACACAGCTAACAAATCGCTTCCTGCGCCGTCGGGTAGGGGAGGCATCGGGTTCGTTCGTCGATCGGACGATCGCATACGAAGCGATCGAGTTGACCAGCCGAATCACAACCAGCAAAGTTTCAGAAGCGAAGAGGAGGTTGGAACAAACT
>JAYVBW010000979.1:0-3485 GCA_043750255.1 Pirellula sp. | reverse complement strand
GTGTTTTTGCAAGCAACGCATTCAGTGGACTGGGAGGTGCTCGAACCCTCCTCTCCGGCTCTTCAGGCCAGCGCTATACCGTCTCAGCTACCAGTCCATCTGTATGTAAAACGTTGGAAATCGTTACGAAAAAACCCGGTGTCACTTTTGGTAACACCGGGTTCGCCAACGTTTGCTTCGTTAGAACGGCCGAGTGTTACCTTCGATATGGTTGCCCATTCAAATGGAAACAGGGGAGCATATTCGCGTTTTGCAACACGATACTACCCTCGTATCCATTAAATCGTTCGGTACTCAGCCGTATTGAAGTCATGATCTCGTATCCAGTGATTGATTGCTTTTCAGATTCCTCATCACGCCTTGTCGCGTGTACAGGAAGATAGACGTCGCTAAGATGAATTGGTTCGCCGAATTTTCTCGGTTCGCCAAATTTATTCTGACATACGTATAAACGCCAATACTCAGCGAAAGTCTCCATCCTCAATGAATAATATCGAAGATTTTTTAGCAGCAAGCTCGTTCGCAGTGGCCGGTGCATCCCAGGATCGAGCCAAGTATGGCAACAAAGTCTTTCGAGCACTCGTCGCTTCGGGTCGCACTGTCTATCCGCTGAATCCCACGGCACCCGAAGTCGAAGGCCATCCCGCGTTCGCCTCGATCGCAGATCTACCCGTTGTCCCAGAGTCTCTATCGATCGTGACGCCGCCGAGCGTCACACGTCAAGTCATCCAAAAAGCGATCGCGGTCGGCGTAAAAAACATCTGGATGCAACCCGGAGCAGAAGATTCCAAAGGAAGCCAGGCCGCTCGAGATGCTGGCCTCAACGTCATCGACGACGGAAGCTGTGTGCTGGTGCTATTGGCCATCGAAGCCAGAAAGCCACGAAGTTGACTGCCATTCTATGGTGGATTCTCGTACCGTTTTTAAGCGGATGAAACGCTGGCTTTGAGCGAGAACATTGGTTCCTTTATTCTCGGTAGTTGTAACGCACCGTAGCGATCGGCGCAGAAGAGCTGAAAGCGATCTCCATGTCGCTCACGGTGAGTGGCTAAGGCGACTTCGGGTGAATTGTTTTGCGCCGACAAGTGCCCCAAGCAAGCCCACTGCAGTTGACTTGCATCGCAAGCATCCAAAAGCTCAGCAGCATCTTTGTTCGAAATGTGTCCACGCTTTCCAGAAATACGATCCTTCAAGTGTTGGGGGTAAGGTCCAAAACGCAGCGTATCATCATCGTAGTTGCTTTCGATCAATACCGCGTCCAAAGTGCCGATGACTTTGGGGAGGCCGCTGAAGACATGCCCCAAGTCCGTAAACAAACCGAATCGCTGTCCGGACTCAACATCTTCGATCACGAAGCAAACGGCATCGATAGCATCGTGCGGCGTTCTCAATGTCTCGATTCGCAGCGAACCAATTTGAAACGGTTTCCCAGACACGAAATAATTTGGACTTCCAATGTAGCCGGTCGATGACCTCGCTCGAGTCGCGTCCCAAGTTCGTAAATTCGCGTAGACAGGCAAACCGAATTTACGGTGAAACACGCCGACGCAACTGATGTGATCGGAGTGTTCATGTGAAAGAATCAGAGCATTGCAATCGCGAATGTCGTAGCCATAATCGGCCAGACGCGATTCAGCACTGCTTCCACTGATACCTGCGTCAAAAAGCAAACGCGTTTCGCCGCTTCGTACGAAAACACAGTTGCTGGCACTTCCTGATTGCAATGAGATGACTTCCATGGCAGAAGTGTAACGGGTCCAACGGTCGAGAGTAAGTAAGGTTAATAAATTGCGTCTGAGCACACTCTAACAAGCCACCAGTAATCTATCTTCAACAACAATCTCAACATTTTGAGCGTTCGCTTGCGGTTGGTTCAACTCACCCCGGAGAATCTTGACATTGGATGGTGCAACGATGCCGAGCGAAATGCGGTTGCCTTGGATCTTCACGACTTCGACAGTGATGTTACCGTCGATAACCAGCTTATCACCAACTTTGCGACTTAGAACTAGCATTTTGATTCTTCCTTGAGTTCGATTGCTGCGGCAAAGTTGCGTTGTCGGTCTGCCGCGTCCCAACACACTTATTATCAGCTGAGTCGGTGACAACTTAGGTCAACGCTGAAGTGAATTCGAAATTATTTGACCATTAAGGTTTTCAGTAGCCGCAAGTCGGAAGCCGATTTATCCATGAAAACGCAAAGATTGCGTTGGTAAAAAGTATTGGTGAAATTAATTCCAGTCGGCAGTTTGTCCAGTGACTGCGGCCTCAACGGCAACCTCAGCGTCCAGCAGTGGCGTCATCGCATATGCGCATTGAAACGCTGCCACCAAGATCTCCGCGCGCTCTTCGGAGGAAAGGACATTAACATTCACTGCGTTGTGCAGTTCGACTGGCAACCTCCTCCATTGGCGTATTATGTCTGCCCGGTTTGACGTGCAACCGTCCAGTCACGTCGCTGATCGCCACCGCCAGTCCTTTCTGACCAATACCGTACTCGCGCTCCATGATTGCCATTCCTTTCGCCAAGTCGGAATCCGACCATCCCATCGGATGATTCAAATGCAACAATCCCGGAGTAAGCTTGGCTTTCATTTTGAATCGATGAATCAGCATGTGCCAGACAATCCAGCAGTCCCAAACTGGAACGCCAATCACAAAGCCATGGTCTTCCATGACAGCCATTACTTCTTCGGTAATCAAGAAAGCATCAATACCGTGCTTGTTCAAGTACTTTGGTTGCCCCGGTGCGTCGAAGTCATACCGCACACCCACATTGAATTGTCTCGACTTTGGCTCCCAATCGGAATCGAAATGACCTTGATCCGTAACGATTTTGATATCCGAGTTGATTAGTAAGCCAGGTCCTTGTTCGATCATCGCCGATATATTGACGCGACTTGGATAGCCAAATATCTTAGCCCCTGTCTTTTCAGTCGCCACGAATTGCACATTGGGAAACTGTGGTTGAAGCAACGGAATCTCGCCAGCCGTTTGAACCGCAATGAACTCGCCGTACTGTAACCAAGTCGCCATGCAGTATTGTTGACGTTCGATTCGTCTCGGACTAATTGAAGTAATGAATTTCATGGATACACTTGTTCTCGCAAGGACTTCGTAAAATCAGAACAGCGACCGCAATTTCTTCGACCAGTGTTGTCGCCATGAGAAATCGTTGAAAACCTGGCAATGTGATGCACTGGCGATGGATCGACAAAGTACATTGCCAAGGCGAGACTGTTGATAGCCTTGCCGATGGCTGTATCCGAATTGGCAATTGTGCTTGGATTCTTGCGGCGATTTTCCATTACGGTTGGCGAACCTGATTTTGGCTTTGCGCCTGCCCAGCTTTTGCAAGTAGGTGTTTCGATTACTTTCTCTAGCGCTTCACGGTCCCAAATCAGTGCGCAAGCGCCCCACAGGCTTTTCGTGTAAATCCGATTGATGCCAACCGGCTTGTTGCGGGAGTAGTGTTTGGGAGTGTA
>JAYVBW010000978.1:0-1791 GCA_043750255.1 Pirellula sp. | reverse complement strand
GGTATTCTCGCATCCTATGGCTTCTTCGGTCCGCTTGCGGCCAAAATGGCCAGCATCGGCCACTCTGAAAGTGCTTACTTTCGAACGATCGCTTGTGTGTTGCAGGGTTTCTTCAATGGAATGCAACCGAAGATGGCAATTGAAACCGGACGACGTGGACTTGAAAGCGATGTTCGACCTACCGTCGTAGAAATCGAAAAACTGTTTAAGACTGTTGATTCAGGTGGAGCGTAAACTATGGCAAGCGGTGGCGGCGGTGCATGGAAAGTTGCATATGCAGACTTCGTGACAGCGATGATGGCGTTCTTCATGGTGATGTGGTTAACATCCCAGAAGCCCGAGGTTGTCAAAGCCGTTGCTGAGCATTTTCGCAATCCAGGCGGCAAGCAAATAGCTGGCAATGACGCTAAATCATTTCTTCCGTCAAGCAACAACGGTGCCGGAAATCGACGACTTACCAAGGCACGTGGTACCAAGAAATCCGAGGGCGAGAACAAGTTTCCAAAGATGACGGACGAGGGAGACAAAAGCAACGTTGGTTCCGTCGTTTCGTTTCCCTTGAATTCCATCGAACTCAACGACGAAGGAAAAGAAACTTTGTTGAATCTGCTTCCCCAGTTGGAAGGCAATCAACATCGCATCGAAGTTCGAGGCCATGCGGCGAGCAGCGGCAATACACCTCAGTCGGCTTTCGACGCTTGGAATATTTCGTACAAGCGATCGATGGCGGTCACTCAGTATCTCGTGGAACAAGGTATCGACACGCGACGACTCCGCCCGAGCGCAGCCGGCAATTCCGATCCTCGGTTTGAAGCAGAGGAAGTGGACCTATCCAGCGATTCCCGCGTCGAAGTGTTCGTCTTGACAGAAGTATTTGAGGACCCCTTTGCAAAGACAGAGCGACTTACCTCAGGGAAAGTACTCGACGCACAAGCATCCGAACTTGCTAAACAAGAGATGGAAGCAAAAGCTACTTCGCCAGCCAAGAGCGGTCATTAGTGAACGGGATTCCATAGCTCTTTACAGGTCTTATCGTTTCGGTGGTTCCGATTCGCGGACGCTGGTGCCGTGCTCTGGATGCAGAACGAGCAACGAGAACCGCTGCGTTGTATCCAAATCGTTCGTGCTCAATGATGTGTAATCAAACTGCCCACGCAAGTCCGTGTAACCGTCCTTGTAAAATTTGACACTGCCAGAATTGTCCCGCGAATATACTTTTACATAGGCTCCCTCGAGTGGCTGAAGCCCTTGTTTGGTCAAGACCTGCAACCGGCCCATGTTCGGTGAGTGATTTACGACCAACGAATTGGCGTACATAACCAGGTTTTTCGTGAGTCCACCACCCGAAACTTCTATGACCAAGTTCTTGTTCCTGAGTTTCGCCGGAACCACCAGATTCACTTCTTTCGCTGAAGCGGACTTTTCAATCGTTATCGCTTCAGCAAAATTCGGTTCAATCATGTTCAGCCTCCCACCATCCTGCTGAGCAAATGGACTCCGACTAAAAAGCAATTCGACATCCATCAGGTAAAATTTCACGTCGATGTGTACTAAGTTCCGATGACGAAGCATGATTTTTTCACCGTCTTGAATCAAATCCAAAACGGGCAAACTGGCCGATTCGTTGATGTTTTGTTGTTCACGCGCTCCAGACAGTAGCCGATTGGCAGCATCGGTTTTCCAATCTTCAGTCTTGGCGATTTCTGCGGTCTTACCAGCCTGAATCGCTTTGCGCTCCGCGATTTGTGAGCGCACTTGGCCAAACCAATCTCGCCATCGTGGATTCGGATA
>JAYVBW010000977.1:0-3688 GCA_043750255.1 Pirellula sp. | reverse complement strand
TGGAAGGGCTACCAAAGACTACACCAAACAGCCATTGGTATAGCGCTCGCACAACGCTAAAATAAGACAGAAATGTGGGTAATGATGAGGCTAGCGCCTGCGGCTCAGTTTAACCCCATTTCTTGGTTTGGATGGACTTGTTCACTTCGAAAGTTTCTCGAGTACATTCTTCGAAATGCGTTCGGTTACTGCATCTCCGCCGCGCAGGCCGTGAGCCCAGTCGGTCGTACCACATGTGAAGACCGTGCCGCCTCGGGTGTACACACCCAAACATGCAGCGCCAGTGCGTCCGCGTTGCCAGCGATCATACCATTCGCAATCGTCTGCCGCCCAACGTGTTGGGCAAGTTGCTAGTACCTCAAAAGTTTCCGGAGTACCATCACGATGCGTTGGATACGGTAGACCCTCTTTCCATTCCAGCTCGCAGCCGTCGCACTCGTAACCAACAATCGTATGCTTGGCGCCGAACGCACCTTCCGGCTTCATTTCAGTTCCAGCAAAGATCCAATGATCGGGGCGATGGACGGTGAACGCGCCTTTGCCATCCATGAATTCTCCGTGACTTAGGTGGTATCCGCCGAACAGAAATCCGACGCCAGTCAATAGATTCTCCGGTCGTTTCACTAGGTGATGACTCCAAAGGGTACTGAGCGTACTGAGATCATCCGTCTTAAAAACCGGGTCTGAATTGAAAGCTTGTTTCCAGCAGGTTAGCGATTGTCCATTCTCCTCCGGACGCACTTGCCAACAGCACGTGTTGCCGCTAAAGAACGCAACGTTGCCTCCGCTTCCGATGAAGGCCTCTAATCGATCTCGCATCCCTGCGGACCAGTATTCGTCATGCCCGACGCTGAGTACCAATTTGTAGTTGTCCAGCAATTCTGGACGCTGCTCGAGATCGAGGTTGGTGGCGAAGTCAAGTTGAATGCCGCTCCTTTCAGCCCATTGAACAAACGGATATTCCCAATTCGAATACTGACTGGTTTGAGGACGCTGAAACGAGACTCGATTTCCTTGAAGCTTCGCACGTCCGTGGAAGCCATACAGGCTGCCGCCGCCCCAATTCGTGTAGGCGTTATAGGTGTTCGTGGCAAGTTGCAACAAGATCTTTGAATTCGCGCCAGGTTCAGCCGAACGAACGACAAAGAAGGTATCGGCTTCGGCTGTTCGTCGATTGCGCACGACAAACTTCCCGCCGCTATCAGCGACACGAAACGTTACTTGGTAATAGCCGGTTGGCCAATCGGTGGGAATGGGCATACGAAAACTAATGGGCCAATTGCAGCCGTGCGAGCTGGCGTTTTCGGGAATCGGATGGAAACCGCCACCAGAAATCTTCGACTTCTCGAAAACAACTTTTCGTTCCGCACCCAGCCTCGCAATCTCGATACCATATTCCGCCGCAGTCGTGGAAGTATGCAAAGCGAATTCTTCTCCCGGTGCAAGGCTTTGACGATCCGGATATCCCTCGATCGAAAGACTTGGAGGCAGGTCGGACTGAGCCGAGGCCAGTACTTCCACAATGGAAAGCATTCCGAGGCTGAGAATTGGGAAGTAGGCAACGGGTCGATTGAACATAGGTCATTCTCGCAATGAGTGGCGGCGTGAGGGAATTAAACAGTTTTTCATTCTGGGGCCTATCCGCGAGATTTCTCGAGGAGCACCATCATGATCAACGACAGCAGTGCTCGCAGTTCGTCATCTTGATCGACCTCGCTGATTTTTTCGATGACAAAGTAGCGTTCGAAGACGGATGGTTTCTTGACAATACGCATCGCGGTGGTGCCGTCTGCCATCGTTATCAAGTAGCTTGGATTGAGGAAATAGAGAGCGATAAAGCCGACAATTGGGATTTCTCCTAGTAGCGATTCGAGAAATTTCTTCCACGGGTTCTCTTCACGGATATGCATGTCGACTAAGTTACCTTCTATCACCTCATAGTGTGCAGCCCATAGCGATCGTATGCCGTGTCGCCTAACGGCTCCCCAATCGCTCCCGTCAGCTGCTGTGAACTTGTAGTTGGCAGAAAAGTCGATGATCCGGTTCGCATTGATCTCAAACAACTTTTTTTTGAGGCTGGAGTCCGAAAACACTTCTACTTTCTCCTTTAGCCGAAACATTTTTTGTTTTACGTAAAGGATGGAGTTGCCGCTGGCATCGCAGACCGTGATTTGCTGGGACAATGAAAAGAGTTTGAACCTCAGGTCGAGTGGGTACTGCATATTGAAATCCAAAATGAGGGACGACGGATGAACCAAAAAACGCAACCGTTCACGGGGTGGGTTTCCCCCCAGACGCGCGCGCGAAGGTGCCAGTTTAATTCACTTGGATCGACAGGATAGACAGGATAGGGAATTTTATCCTGTGTATCCTGTCGATCGATGTTCCTTTGTTCTCGAACAAACTAGTGTTTGGAACAACCTTGGTAATAGCCCGTTTTCCAATCTCCGGTTAAGATCGCCTTGGAACGTTTCAATGCCGGAAGTGAGTACGACAAAACCCAGGTCCTTCTTGCGTCATAGCTGGTTAACTCGACGGAATCATAAAATGCTGGAATGGCTTTTCGGACAACGAAAACAGTTGCTAAAAGGAGAAATTCATGCGGACGAATACCAAAGACTCGATGATTCACTTTGGCAAGGAGCTTTTCTAAGCCGGGACCAACGTGAGCAACTCATCCGATGGTCGCGAGTCTTTATCGCCGAGAAGATTTGGGAGGGATGCAACGGCGTGAAGATCACCCAGGAGATGCAATGGCATGTTGCAACTGCGGCTGGGATGATGGTACTTGCCTACCCCGAATGGTACTTCGACAAGACGGCAACGATTCTTATCCATCCGAAGGCCTACAAAGCTCGCGTGGAGCCTCGACTCTCCAATTTAACCATTGGGGCTGAGTTAGCTGGCGAATTTTATCGCTCCGGTGAGACCATTTACCGTGGCCCAGTCGTATTAAATTGGCGCGATATTCAATCGGCCGCCCTGGACGCGAACGAAGGCCACCATCTCGTGATCCACGAGTTCGCCCATCAGCTCGACATGATCAATGGCCCATCGGCGGATGGACTGCCACCACTCCCAGGCAACGTCGACGAAGCGGAATGGATCAAGGCCCTAAAAGCGGAATACAAAGAAGCGCAAGATATGGTCGGCCAAGGTTATCGTATACTAATGGACGATTATGGATTAACACAGGAGAGTGAATTCTTTGCCGTCGCGAGTGAACTTTACTTTCAGCGACCACGCGAATTGCTCGAGCATCATCCCAACGTTTACAATTTGTTAAAGCAGTTCTATGTCACTGACACGGCAGGAATCGTTCTTGACTGACACCCAAGCAAGAAGGACGAAAAATGCCTACCAGTATTCTGATGAAACAAGCGGTATTGTTGCTTTTCTAGCAAATTATTTTCCATCGCTTCATGGTCGAGAGTTTTCTGTTACGACACCTTTAGCTCCAGCGCAGAGGCGGTCGCCAACTTCAATGAGGCCATGCTTTTTCGATCATGGAAATTGAAAAATGAATGTGATGCATTCCCGGAGGCAACATGCTTCAATGAGGCCATGACCTTTCGATCATGGAAATTAACAGCCGAATTTCTAAATAGACTTAATAGAATGTCGATTCCGGCCAGAGATTGAACCAGTTTTGCGGTTTGGCTGGGGTGCTGGTTGCTAGATTGGTGGC
>JAYVBW010000976.1:0-6085 GCA_043750255.1 Pirellula sp. | reverse complement strand
GTTTCGCTGAGGACCTTCAGTTCGCCCGAAGTCGTTAGGAAGATTTTGTCTTGCAAAATTTCTTGGATAACGACTTCCATTTTATCGTCGGTATTCATTTCGACCAACGGCCTGCTGCCGCGATTGATTTGAACCAACCTTTTTTGGATCAAGGTAGATAATTTGAAACGACCGCCAACTTTGTTGACGATAAACTCTTCTTTCAATTCTTCGAGCATGGAATATTTTCTCCTTGGTACTGCATAAGCAACGTGCACAGTTGCTGAACAGTTGAATTAATCTCGACGTTGATAACTTCGTGAGTGTAATGATGTCGTAGAGCCAACTCCTCCGCAGCCACATCCAATCGACGTTGAATCGATTCCTGGCTTTCCGTTCCACGGTTTCGAAGCCGTTTTTCGAGTTCGGCCATGGAACCAGGGTGGACAAAGATGGTGATCGCTTGCGGATTGTCTTGCAAAACAGCAAGCGCTCCTTGCACATCGATCTCTAATATTACCCATTTTCCTTCGCTTAAGCCAGTCGAAACGACGTTTCGCAGCGTTCCGTACCAATATCCCCTTCCAAACACTTCTTTGCTTTCGAGAAACTCGCCAGAAAGTCGTCGTTTTTGGAATTCGTCATTGCTCAAAAAAATGTAGTTCTTGCCGTTTTCCTCACCGGCACGCGGGGGACGAGTCGTTGCTGAAACGCTCAAAACTAAAGGCAGCTCAGATTGGCTAAGTAGTCGTTGAACGACCGTGGATTTGCCGGAGCCTGATGGCCCTGAAATAATGACAAGTTTTCCTGAAGTGGTCATATTTGAAAGTCTACTCCACATTTTGGATTAGCTCACGCATTTGTTCGATAGCAGTCTTAATCGAGACGACGAGTTGGGAAACTTGCGAATCGTTGGCTTTTGAACCGATTGTATTGGTTTCCCTGAACAGCTCCTGAACTAGAAAATCGAGACGTCGGCCCTGGCTTTCCGGATTGGACAGGGCTGTGTGGAATTGGCTGAGGTGGCTAGCAAGCCTAGTTATTTCCTCGGTAATGTCACAGCGGTCGGCGTAGATGAGCACTTCTCGGAGCAAGTCTATTTCAGTAACTTGGTGCCCAACGATTGCGAGTCCATTGCGAATTCTCTGATCCAGTTTCGTTCGGTATTCTGCAACGACCTCGGGGGCACGCAACTCAATTAACGTTTTATTTACAGCAATTTGGGAAAGTGTTTCGACGAATTGCGTCCGCATTGCCTCTCCCTCCCTACTTCTCATGGATTGAAGGTCCTCGAGTGCAGATTGAATTGTCCTCCGAACCACTTCGAGCAATCGATCGTCGTCCTGTTGCCTCGTTGATTCTAGAACGCCAGGTAAAAGCAGGAGCTGGCCTAGGCCATACTGAAACTGAATGCCAAGCCTATCGGCCATGGATTTCGATTGGGTCAAATAATCCTCAAGTGTTTTCTGATTGATTGAGGACGCATTGCTTCTGCCGGATTGGCTAACCCGAACCGAAACCGTTACGCTCCCTCGTTTTAGAAAATCCCGAACGATCGACTCTAGTTGCGGTTCGAGTGCAGAAGCCAAATCGGAAATTTTCGAAACGACTTTGAGATAGCGGTTGTTGACCGTACGAATCTCAACGTCAATGGCGAAATCGCCGTGCCGCATGGCGGCTTGGCCATGCCCGGTCATACTTAGTAGCAACGAACGAACACCTAATGAAAAGACAGCGTAAGCTTGAAAATGGAGCGTCTGAGTGGATTACGGTTTCGGATCAGTACTAGCAGGAACGTCTGCTGCTGGCACTGCGGCCGGCGGTTTCGGCGCATCAACGGGTGTTTCAGAAACGGGTGCAACTGGGTTAGTAGTCGGCAAGGTTGTTTCAGTGCCAAGCGTGCTATTATCGATCTTAGTTTCGGAAGGCACCGTTTCGGAAGGCACCGTTTCGGAAGGTGCCGTTTCGGAAGGTGCCGTTTCGGAAGGCGCCACTTCGGAAGGGGCCGTTTCGGAAGGTATTGGATCGCTGGAACCTATACCGCCCATTCCGCCAGCACTTGATTTCTTAAGGCTTAGAGACGCAGGATCGCTTGCAATATCGAGCCTGTTTGGAAGATACCAAAAGGTTGTCAATGCACAAAGAACGATCCAAAGCAGAACCGAAACTGCCGTAATTCTGGTGAAAATATCGCCAGCTTTCACCCCGAAAGCACTTGCTCCACCGGCACCACCCAAAGCTCCTGTCAAACCGCCGCCACGCCCGCGTTGTAGCAAAATGAGCAGCACAATGAAGAGCGAAAGAAGAAATAAAGCTGGGCCAAAGACATATTGGGATAGCATCGCCAAAGGGAAAAACACGGCTAAAATCTCCTCGCCAGCTTCGAAAAAACCAAAAGTGACACCACTACCTCAAAAAAGGCAAACCGGAATGTAGCAAACTTCAAACCCTTTGTTGAGTGCCATTTTTAGTTTTTCCTAGCATTCCACCGACTTGCTGAATGATGTCATTTGTGTCGAGATAGGTTGTTGACATGGAAAATCAGTCTGGTACGCTTCCGTCTTACCAATTTTACGCAAAGCCCCTAACCGGCAATGTCTGCCGCCGTAGGTTAACCTCGGCAGCTATTGCGGCACGGAGCGCCAGAGTTGTTTCTGGCAGATTAGGTCCATAATTCAGGAAGTACATCGTGGCGTTGCGTGGATCCATGTTTAGTTCTCTCGGGAGGAAGATTTTGATGAATAAAGTACGATTGGCTTCGCTTGCATTGGCAGCTTTTGCTGTTTGCTTCGGATCAGTAGCAATGGCAGATTGTGGCGGTGGCGGCGGCAATAATGGTTGCGGTGGACGACAAGGCCTTTTCGCCAAGTTGCATGCTAAGAAGCAAGCTGGGTGTGACGGATGCAACGGCGGTGGGCTGTTTGCAAAACTTCATGCTAAAAAGGCCAACCGCTGCGGTGGCGCTCCATCTTGCTGCGCACCAGCTCCGACATGCTGCCCAGCACCAGCACCATCATGTGGTTGTGCAGCACCAGCACCATCATGTGGATGTGCAGCACCAGCACCATCATGTGGATGTGCAGCACCAGCAGCGCCAAGCTGTGGTTGTGGCGTCTCGGCTCCAGTTTCGACCGGATGCAGCTCTTGCGGAACAACTATGGATGCTGGCACAATCAGCACCGGGACTGCAGCACCAGCCGTTCCAGCAGCACCTGCTGCTCCAGCATCGGTTAGTGACAAAGCTCCAGCAGCGTAAGCTGTTTGAATCATTTGCAATCCGGTCCATAAAAACTGAATTGCATAAAAACCTTGATAACCGAGCTGCGATTTCAATTGAAATTCAGCTCGGTTTTTTCGTTTGCATTGACCTAGTTTCAAGTAATTCCAATTAAACTGTTGAGAATCAGAGTGTGTTTGAAGTATGTTTCACCCGCGTAGCGGCGGGCAGCCAACTAACGGCCCCCCTTCAATCCCGCCCCTTCGCCAGTTTAGCAAATAGAAAACCTTTCGTGAGCAAGACGATTCGCCACCACCAAATTGATAGCCAATCTGAAAGCACTGCTAGTTGGCGGTGGTTTGTTAGCGGCCTTATTTTGTTGCACTTTGGAGCGATCGGACTTTCCTACGCGGCAAATTGGCGGCGATCCCCATTGCAAGATCGTATGCTCATGGGGTTGCAGCCTTATTTGATAGGAGCCAATTGGTATCAAGAGATGCTGCCAATCGAATGGATTTCGGACGCACAGAAGGCAAAGAGCATTCGGGTTTCCATTCAGGAGAGCGGCGAGCCCAAAGATTGGAAGCCCGTTCTTAACACTAAGCAGATGGCATTGGACAATGCTAGAACCGAGCGGCTGCTCCAACTTTTAGCTGAGCTTGCAAGCAACGACGACACGGAGGGGATGACCTATGTTCTCAAGTCCATTGTTCTGCAATTAGAAAACTCGAAAAAAAGCAGTAAGTCCATTGTTTCGAGAATTCGAATCGAAAAAAATGCAGCGCCGAATGCGGAAGGCGAAGAAGAACCGGTTCTCTACGAAGCGTCCTTGGCGCGATTTCCGAACGGAGAGTTCGGTTTCGTACCTAAAATCGAAAACCACCGCACCGTTCGATCGCTTAACTCGGCGACGGTGTCACCATGATGTCGAGTTTTAAGGAAACCGTTTATTGGTGGAACGGCGTTTGGTTTACGCCAAAATCGCCCGAATTATTATCGATGGTGCGAATCGCGTGCGGACTTATTGCGGCCGTTCATTTTGTCGTATTGTTGATCGACGGTCCTGAATGGTTTGGCCTTCAGGGATGGTTTAACACTGATGCAGGTCGTTACCTGATTGGCGATGGAGTTGAGGGCACCGGCAGCCTCTATCGTTGGTCGATTCTCTACTGGTTTCCCCAGGCAATACCAATCGTCGCTGGAGTCGGGCTGCTAGCCAGTACTGCGACTATGGCCGGAATTGGAGCTCGAGTTTCGCCTTTGCTGGCTTGGTTTTGCTTGAGTACTTTTAATCATCGATCGCCATTGCTGACAATGGTTTACGAACCACTTTTGGTGGCAATTCTGGCTTATTTGATTATCGATCCGGGTCGACTCGTCTGGACTATTCGTCCTGGACTTGCGAGTGGTCAGGCTCGAGTCAGCGTCAATATCGCTACTCAGCTCATTCACTGCCACCTTTGGATTTGGATCGCGTTTAGCCTTTTCAGTATGCTGGCCAACCCTATCTGGTGGAACGGTGAAGCTGGCTGGCTATTGATTCAACAAGGGCGAGGTTGGCTCCGCCTTTC
Source organism: Pirellula sp. (assembly GCA_043750255.1). Taxonomy (GTDB): domain Bacteria; phylum Planctomycetota; class Planctomycetia; order Pirellulales; family Pirellulaceae; genus JBKCUI01. The sequence goes on along the minus strand of JAYVBW010000976.1, from coordinate 1,318 downwards.
TGTTGATTGGCAATGGTTAGGACAACTGCTAACGCACTGCGTAATCGGATCCCAAGGCGCAATTTTGTTATGCATGATGCAGAATGCTTGTTGTTGGTTGGGCAGGTGGATGCTCTATTTTTTCGCCTTTAACGTACTTTTGCTGCTGGGCGACTGGATGTATGCTTCAGTATTACTTACCGCGAGTTTGGCCGTGTGGCCCGTTCCTTGGTCCCGCCAAATAATCCTATCGAAACAAGAATAATGCAATCAACCAATGACTCTGTTTCTCGACGACAGTTTAACCAAGCAGCCATCGCTACGACTTCGGCTGCGGTCATTGGAGTAGCCTCCTCACATGCCGTTTCTTGTGGAGCCGCAACTCCTACCACAACCTTAGTTAGGACGAACAAAGTGAAATATTGTTTAAATACCAGCACCATTCATGGCGAAGTTGTGCCTATTGTCGAACAAGTCGCGATCGCGCAAAAAGCTGGCTATGACGCAATTGAATTCTGGTTGCGAGACATTAACAAATACACGTTGGAAGGTGGCACTCTGCCAGATCTGAAAAAGCGAATCGTGGACGCCGGTTTAACCGTGGAAAGTTCAATCGCGTTTGCGAATTGGATCGTAGATGACGAAGAAGTTCGAAAGAAAGGACTGGAGCAGGCTCGCAAAGACATGGACACCGTCACAGCGATTGGTGGTATTCGAATCGCGGCACCGCCTGCTGGTGCCACCAACTCGGGGCCATTGAACCTAGACCACGCTGGCGAACGGTATCACGCGCTTTTGGAAGTAGGCAAAACGGCTGGCTGCATTGCGCAACTGGAAGTCTGGGGGTTTTCCAAAAACCTTTCGAGGTTGTCGGAGGTGCTTTACGTAGCTGCGGCAGCTCAACATCCAGATGCCTGCGTACTGCCCGATATCTATCACTTGTACAAGGGCGGCTCGTCCTTCAATGATTTGAATTTGTTGTCCGGTAGACGGATCCATGTGTTCCACATGAACGACTATCCCGATATCGCGAAAGATAAAATTAACGACGCAGATCGAGTTTACCCGGGGGACGGCATTGCGCCCATTAGCAAAATCCTTTCGACCGTCTTTGACAGCGGATTCGATGGTGTCTTGTCCATTGAGTTGTTTAATCGGACCTACTGGCAACAAGACCCGAATATGGTAGCGGCCAAGGGACTTGCGAGTATGAAATTAGCTGTTTCGCAGGTGAAGTGATCGATCGACGGCAGTCCATTGTGGTTGCGGCCGATTGGGTGCTCCCAATGGATGCGGAGCCCATTCCAAATGGCGTTTTGGTACTAAATCAGGGCACTAT
>JAYVBW010000975.1:0-3152 GCA_043750255.1 Pirellula sp. | reverse complement strand
AGCGAGATGCTGGTTAGGTCAAACCCATGCGCTCTTTTGGATCTTTGAGAGCATGTTGCAAACGAGCTAACGCTTCTGTCTCGATTTGTCGGACACGTTCGCGAGTCAAACCGAGTTCTACACCGATCTCTTTGAGAGTGTGAGGCGGTGTATCGTTAAGACCAAATCGCATTTTGAGAACGGTTGCTTCACGTGTATCCAGCTTAGCTACCAATTCGATGGCCGTCTTGAGAACGTCGTGATCGATCATGACTTCGTCAGGACTCTTGACCCGTTCGTCCATCACCATCTCGCCAATGGACCAACCGGAGTCCGATTGATCGCTTTGTGGTGTGGCATTGTGGACTTGGATCGCCTTTTTGATGATGGGAAGTTTCTTCTTTGGCAACCCTAAGATACGGCCAATTTCTTCCTGTGTCGGCATTCGACCAAGCTCGTCGTTCAATCGAGCAGTTGCACGCCGCCATTTACTGAGCAATTCGACCATGTAAGCTGGGATACGAATGGTCTTGGACGAGTTGATCAAAGCGCGTTTAATTGACTGTTTGATCCAATAGCTTGCGTAGGTACTAAACCGCGTACCCATATCGGGATCAAATCCTTCGACCGCCCGCAGCAAACCTAAGTTGCCTTCTTCAATCAAATCTTGGAGCGCTAGTCCCTTGCCAACGTAGCTTCTGGCAATATTCACCACCAAGCGTAGGTTGGCTCGGACCATGCGGTCGCGAGCTTGCGCGTCGCCTTGCGCGATCTGCCTCGCGAGCATTTGCTCATCTTCGGCCGTCAACAATTTCATTTCGTTTATCTCGCGGAGATACGTTTCCAGCGGAGATTGGGGTTGGACACCATCCTTGGCACTTTTACGACGAGACAGCAGCTTGAGGTCTTCGTCCTGTGAATCCTCCACATCGTTTAGGTATGGGCTTGAATGAGCCATGAAGTCTCTTTGCACGGAGTGGACTATAGAATTCTTGACGAATGCAAGAAGTACATCCGTCGAAAGTTAACGCGTTCGGTCCCTATCGAACACCAAATGCAAGCAAATTTAGAAAATGTGATCCGGTACAGCGTCTAGCGATTATTCGGTGGAACGTAAACCCTTTGGCAGAATAGGTTTTCGATGTATAATCCTCACCCGCTGTACAAGCGGTAATGCGGTTCGGTTGATTGCAGGATGCATTATCCGCCCAAAATGCTTTTTCGGACCAACTCACATTCCATCATTCCCATCACGCAAATTAAATATGCTTTCCAATACCCTCGATCTCAACACTGAAGCCAACACCGATTCTATTTGGCTAAGTCTTGCGTCCAGCGTGCTTGCAGGCCAATCCACCACGCGCGAGCAAGCCCTTTCGATATTGCGATCAACCGACGACGAATTGCTCAACGTCATCGCCGGTGCCTTTAAGATTCGACGCTATTATTTCGGCAAGACGGTCCAGTTGTACTTCCTAATGAATGCCAAAAGCGGATTGTGCCCAGAGGATTGCAACTACTGTAGTCAATCAAAAATATCTGACGCTCCAATTCCGAAATACAACATCCTGAGCCGCGACAAATTGCTTGACGGTGCTCGGATTGCGGCGGAGCGCAAGAGCAAGACCTATTGCATCGTTATCAGCGGTCGAGCACCGAACGAGCGCGAAATGAAAGCAGTCGAGACAATTGTTCCCTTGATTAAGGAACAGTATGGACTCAATATTTGTGCCTGCCTTGGTTTGCTCGACGAAGACCAGGCGAAACGGCTCAAAGCTGCCGGTGTCGACAAGGTGAACCACAACCTCAACACAAGTCGTGAATACTACTCAGAAATTTGCACTACCCATACTTTCGACGATCGAGTGGAGACGCTCAAAAATGTTCGCAAGGCCGGTATGGAGCTTTGCAGTGGCGGCATAATCGGCATGGGCGAAAAGCACGAAGACATTGTGCAGATGGCGTTTGAACTGAATAAGTTGTCAGTGGAATCGATCCCACTGAATTTTCTGCATTCCATCGAGGGTACGCCGTTGGAGCGAAAGGAGTATTTGAACGCTCGAGACTGCCTGCGGGCGCTATGCATGTTCCGATATGTAAATCCAAAGAGTGAACTTAGGATTGCAGGGGGTAGGGAACGACATCTGCGAACCCTGCAACCGTTAGGACTGTATATTGCGAACAGTATCTTCGTTGGCGATTACTTGACAACGCAAGGCCAAACGCCTCAAGAAGACTACGAGATGATCGCCGACATGGGCTTTGAAGTGACAGGCTTTGCATCCGGCGGGGCAAGCCCGCAACGGGGAGCTGTCGCTCTCGCAACAGATGGTTAGCTGACGAAGCTTGCGCTCCGGTGGGACAAGCCCACATGGGGGCGAAACTCAGATGGCAGTTGATGAGGTTACGCAATCTTCGACTTGGCGATTCGACGTCGAAACGCGGCAACGAAACCGGTACAACACATCAGACTGACAAGAGCAATCGAAGTTGGCTCAGGGACTGCTGTGATCGAGCCGTTAAACGTAATATCGTCAATACGAAAGGACGGGATTGTAGAAAGGTTGGTCCATCGTAGCGAGAGCGTGGACGAGGTCGGTATTAAGTTTGCATCAGATATAGCAACTGTACGCCATACAGCAGTTCCGTTTCCAATCGGTTGCGCCGCAAACGCCAAACTCGTAAATGCACTACCATCCGTACTGTAGGAAACCTGAAGTTCGGTTAGATTTGAAGCTGTCGAACTTTTCAGGGCTCCAAAAGTAAGCGTCAATGATCCAGTGACGTAATTGCTTGTGTTAATGCCCCCAATAGTGAAATTCGTTCCTGCAGTGTTTGTCAAAAAAACGTTTCCACCGGCGCTAGCACCTGCATAAACATTGCTTGGCGAAGTGCTTCGAACGTCGCCGGTTCCGGTAAAAGTAAAAGTGCCGCTGTTCTGAAAGGTGTTACGTGAAATAGAAGTAGTTCCAGAGGGAGTTCCCATGTTCTCTGAAAATACCAATTCCCCGAAACTTTTCTGGCTCCCCGCTATTAGAACAACCATCGCCAACAAAACGTTTTTAAACATAATCCCTACTCCTGCAAAATCCTGATTTGATTCGCCTAGGACTGTCACTGCCCGGCCGGGCGGTCGAGCAAAAAATGACGCCTGGTGGCGTGCACAATTCAAC
>JAYVBW010000974.1:0-1976 GCA_043750255.1 Pirellula sp. | reverse complement strand
CCCGTGTCGGCGTGGAAGTATTCGTGAAACATCAAACAATCTCGCCAGTGTGGATCCGACTGCATTATTTCGCGATTTCCGAAGATGGGACGGATTCCATTCTCGTCGCGAGTAAACATCGATATCATGCTGTCTGCGTAGCCGCTTGCCATTCCCATCAATGTCGTACCTGCCTCTAATTGCATTGTTGGCTGATCCGGGCTTTTGTCTATAGCCGTATCCTGGGAAGCCACCAACACCTTCAAATCTTCACCATAGACCTTGGCCAACTTGCGAAGAGATTCAATCATCAAGAAGGATGTAGGAAACCAAATCGGACCACGCCAGTTCGAATTGCCACCCTTGATACTAAACTCGGTTTCGCCAGGTTCGTATCGAACCACTTGGCCAGCAAACTCGTACGGTTTGCCTTCATGGAATCGAGACAAGCTTCGTAGACCATAAGCACTTCGGAACTCATTTGGATCCCACATGCGTTCCAAGATTCCCTGCAACTGCTTTTCCGTCACCAGTGAGAGCAAGTGCACTACGCCCTGATGGTTTTCCCTCGTTGTCAAACAAGGCTCCGCAATCTCTGAACGATTTCGAAGAAACCAATGCAAATTGGCTTTGAAACTAGGGAAAGCATCGATCCAACTTTCTTCCAGTCGCTCTGTCGCATACAACGGAATCAAACTCACTAGGGAATGGATTCTCAAACGACGACTAGTGCCATCGGGGTAGCTGAGCACATCATAAAATAGCGCATCGCGGTCACTCCACAGACTGAATTCCTCGCCCCCCATGTGCTTGAGCGCGTAGCCCACGTACATGTAGTGTTCGAAGAATTTGGTTGCTAAGCCGACGTAGCTCGAATTCTCCTTGGCTAGTTCTAGTGCAATACGCATCATGTTCAAACAGTACATGCCCACCCAGCCAGTTGCATCCGCCTGCTTTAGCGTTGCTCCATCGGTTGGCGATTGGCTGCGATCGAAGATGGTGATATTGTCGAGTCCCAGAAAGCCTCCCTCAAAGATGTTGTTCCCATCGCTATCGACTTTGTTGACCCACCATGCAAAGTTGATTAACAATTTGTGAAAACACTTCTCAAGAAACGCACGATCGGGTTTGCCGCTTTGGACGCGATCCATGTTGTAAACCCGCCAAACAGCCCATGCATGGACCGGTGGGTTGAGATCGCTGAACTCCCATTCATAAGCTGGAATCTGTCCGTTCGGGTGTTGGAATTGTTCGAAAAGCAACAACCACAATTGATCTTTAGCAAACTCGGGATCGACCAGCGCGAGCGGGATGCAATGGAATGCGAGATCCCACGCTGCAAACCACGGATACTCCCATTTGTCCGGCATGGACAATATTCGCATTGAGTTCAAATGCTTCCAGTGTCTGTTTCGAATGCATGGACGGTTCGAAGGAGGGGGAATGTTGGGATCATCACCATCAAGCCACTTTTGCACGTCAAACAGATAGATTTGCTTCGTCCAGATCATTCCTGCAAGAGCCTGACGTTGTACCATTTTTTCGTCGAGGGTTGCTTTGGGTGGTTGGATTTCAGCGTAGAACTCGTCCGCTTCGATTCTTCGCTGTGTAACGATTGACTCCACATCACCAAGAGGATCCGCGAACAATCGATCCGTCAATCGCAACAGGAAAACCTTGGATCCGCCCGAGGGGATCGCAACCGATTGAAATCGAACACCGGCTTTTGTTCCTTGAAGATTGGGGTTAGTACAATCCTCACCGTCAACGATATGACGATGGAATGCATCTTTAACGAAAGGTGATTTGTTCTGCCCCGTTGTCCCATGCAGACGGTCAAAGTTCGATTCGTTGTCGGTAAATAGGGCGACGCCATCCGATGACGCATACAGATAGCGTTTGCCAAGCGTGTATGGAGTTAGTAAATTTCGAAGTGGTTGCGAGTTGCCCTCGTCTGCTTCAATGCAAATAGAATCAGAACCACTGGCTATTTTTTT
>JAYVBW010000973.1:0-1580 GCA_043750255.1 Pirellula sp. | reverse complement strand
CATCCATTGTGGCCGATCGCTCCGCGATCGTTCAACGAATGAATCTCGACACTCCCTCGGGATTCAAATCCTGGACAACGTGATAGCATTTCAGAATCTTACACCGCGCAATGCGCTGGACGTATTGGCAGTCGGCGGAGCGACTGCCCCACATGGATAAGCTAGATAACGCCGCCGTGGACTCGGAATGGCGTCATATGGCTAGGCTGATCAAGGAACCAGAATCGTTCCCATTCCTGAACTAACGATCGGAGATCTTCCGAGGTATAGATCAATTGCTCAGCTCGTTTGGCTGGATTGGCTGAGTAGATCGGTATGGCGCAACCAACCATAGGAAGCGATGAGCAACAAATTAATAACGCCAAACAAATTCTACGACGCATGACCAATCCTCCGTGAAAAGTCTCGCAATGACCTTGTATCAACTATTTCGTTTGTCAACCGATTTAAGCGGGAGCAACTCCAGGCTTGGGGTGCTGGCTACGATTCCGCGACAACCTCGTCCTCATCGTCGTCCAACGTCACTTGCAATTTGCCAGACGCGATTTCATCTCGAATCTGCTGAGCAAGTGGGCTTCCCTCGATCGAATTGACCTTCTGTTCCATGATCTTGCCAGGCTTGAAAGTCACGACAAACTTTTCGGGGACCTCAACTTGACGTCCCGTCCTAGGATTGCGTGCTTTCCGAGCGGCCCTGGGCCGAACTTGGAACACTCCGAAATTGCGGAGCTCGATTCGACCTTCTTCCACCAGTGTTGCAACAATCGCGTCAAATGTCTTTTGGACAATCGCTTTGATCTGCTGCTGGTTTAGCCCGGTCTCATCGGAAATCGTTTTCACGATCTCTTTTTTCGTCACGACAGAACTCCTCGAGGAACTTTAAAACGACCTAAGTCGTTTTGCTGACTGGGTTTAATAGTCCAGCAGTCTAGATTCCTCTCGGTGGTTCGTCAAGGTCGTAGACAATCTAGTCCCGCACCCATCGCGACGATCCGCAAAATCACTATTGGAGTTTTCGACGGAACAACCCGCAAACTTGATGCAACCCATCAATTTTAGGAAATTTCTACGGTTATTTTGCAGAGCCGAGTTTTTTATCAGTCCGCGCGGGTCCACTGCCCCGGCTGCATGTTGCACGTCACAATTTCGCATTCCCCGTCCCGCCTGCCGGGCAGAACTGCTAGCATTGCCGTGTCTAGGTTTTGCTCGCAATACTGTATAGCATGTTCAATTCCCGCTACGTACAAGCCAGTTGCTAGCGCGTCGGCCCATCCGGCAGACGGATGGAGCACCGTGACACTCAACATTCCCTCTGCGGGCCAACCCGTTCTCGGATCGATTATGTGACCGAATCGTTTTCCTCGAAAATAAAAAAACTGGTTTGCCGGGCCACTCGTCCCTAACGCTTGATCGAAAAGAGATAGCGTACCAAGAATTCGCTCCGATTGTTCCGGGTGTCGAACGGCGATCCGCCAGCCTTTTTCATCACCGTTTGCAGTTTGATTGCCAGAACACAGGATACTGCTTTTTCCTCCGTGAAATGCAAAGTCACCGACAGAGTTCTGTTTTAGGAGTGAAGC
>JAYVBW010000972.1:0-2120 GCA_043750255.1 Pirellula sp. | reverse complement strand
AATAAGTGGCATAGGCTTCCAGCCTGTGGACGTCAAATCACAGGCTGGAAGCCTATGCCACAATGAAGAACCGACAGTAATTTTCCGCTCGATGCTTAGTTATTTAGTCGAACTGGGGTAAAACTGAGCCGCAGGCACTAGCCGCGACGCTATGAATTGCGACTAAAAACGCGGCTAGCGCCTGCGGCTCAACCCAAAAACGAAGGCTGGATCAAGTACTAGTGTAAGCTTTTTTTCACGCGGAGGCACGAATTATCGGCGGCAATGGAACAGGGATGTACGATCTTTCGCATTTGAATCCAAACGGGTATCATCAGGACCGGCTTCCGACCCCTTTCTACTCCTTTCGAAGACGGCAAACGTGCCCCATTCTCAAATCGGCCCCATCGCCGTTCATTTTCCTGAAAGAGTGGAAACAAACGAACAGTTGCAAGCGGAAAACCCTGACTGGGATGTGGCGCTGATTGCAGAAAAAACCGGCATTTTTCTCAGGCACCTGGCTGCACCCAATGAAACTGCCTCAGATTTAGGCGTGAAAGCTTGCCAAAAGCTCTTTGCGGAACAAAACATCGATCCGAAGAGCATCGATTTCCTTTTTCTTTGCACTCAAACACCTGATTACCCGTTACCAACAACAGCTTGTCTGGTCCAAGATCGTTTGGGTTTGAGTACACATTGCGGTGCGCTCGATTTCAATTTAGGCTGCTCGGGCTTTGTGTATGGACTTTCTCTTGCACAGGGACTAATGGCAAGCGGGCAATGCAAACGCATACTATTGGTTACGGCTGAAACCTATTCTAAATACATTAGCTCGGACGATCGATCCTTGAGAACTATTTTCAGTGACGGGGCTGCGGCTACCCTGATCGAGGCTTGCAGCGAGCCAGCCCTCTCGCGCTTTGAGTTTGGTACGGACGGAAGCGGTGCGGATACGCTCATGGTCGGCGATGGCGGTGCTCGTTGCAAAGTAGACGCAATCACTCCACGACACCGCAAACGCTGGTCCAGCCGACTCTACATGGACGGGCCTAGCCTGATGAGCTTCACCGTTGGGGCCATCCCACAATTGGTTCGCGACATGGTTGGAAAAGCGAATTTGCAGTTATCGGATGTTAGCCACTTTTTGATGCACCAAGCGACACGCAAAATGCTCGAACACTTGCAATCGGCACTAAATCTAGATGACGAAAAGCTGCCGATCCGTTTGCACGACCGAGGGAACACGGTTTCGAGCACTTTGCCAATTCTCATCCAAGATCTTCGCAATGAAGGAAAACTTGTTCCAGGAAGTCAAAATGTACTGGTTGGATTTGGCGTCGGCTGGTCCTGGGCAGGATGTTTGTGGAGAGCGTGACCCACCACTCGATTAGGAGTTAAGGATTGGTTTGCAATCCGGTTACTCCGTATCGTTAGGAGCAATTCGATGACAAAACCCTGTATGCAACCCATTTCCAAATTGAAGCTCGATCGATCCCAGGTTTATCCCCTGGAAAACAAGAGTGAGCCTATACGAATCGGCGCAGTCTCCTACCTCAATTCCAAACCGCTCATCTTCGGCCTAAACGAAGCCTTGGGGGAACACGATGATCTGATTTTGGCATTGCCTAGTGAGCTCGCGACGGAACTCGCATCTGGGGCCATCGATATCGGACTTATCCCGGTTGTTGAATATTTTCAGCATCCAGAATTCCAAATCGTTTCCAATGCCGTCATTGCATGTCGAGGGCCAGTTTGGTCAGTTCGAGTCTTTTTTAGGTGCGAGCCGTCTCAAGTTAAAACCTTGGCTTTGGATGAAGGTTCGCGAACCAGTGCCGCATTGATAAAAATATTGTTCCATCAGAGGTATGGTTTTGTCCCCAGCACGATCGCCCTGAAGATGACGGACGACCCGATCTCTACTCCCGCCGACGCAGTGTTGGTTATCGGAGATCGTTCAATGCGTCCGGATTCATTTCGCCCTTCATTTCAAAGCGATTGGGATCTGGGGCAAGCTTGGTTTGAAGAAACTGGATTGCCGTTCGTTTTTGCGATGTGGGTCGCTCGAAATAGCAGTTTTGCGAACGAGAAATGGACACGGACTCTTGAACGAACCCGGGATAATGGACTAGAACACGTTCAAG
>JAYVBW010000971.1:0-1994 GCA_043750255.1 Pirellula sp. | reverse complement strand
AATTCCTCTGCGGCGCTTCCGCGATAGTAACGAGGTTGGAGACAAAAAGGGTCCAAAACATCCCCAGCCAAGAATTTTTCATTGCCCAACCTGCCTACGCTTTCGGCATGGGGTACAGTCAACGGACCATCTATCCATCGTATTCGTTGGGCCCTGGCTGATGCGATTTCCAGCAGATCATTTTCCGGTTCTGCCAAGAATTTTTGAATTCGGTCGCAACCAGGTCCACACAAATCAATCGACTGAGTTTCACCCTCCCGCTCTTTAAGCCGATCCAGCAGAACCTCAATGTCTACGATTTCCGTGCGCGAAACTTTTTCAAACTGAGTTGCAGGGCCGTCAACTCGGAGTGAATACTCAGCGCAGAAAACTTGCCCCCGATACGCGTTGAGAACCGCATAAATAGATGAACTAGCCACAGGGCATTGCCGGGCGATCACATCCAGAGTATCGATTTCGATGGTAGGAATCTGCAACGCATAGGCCATGGCCTTGGCTGTCGCCACGCCGACTCGCAAGCCCGTAAAAGATCCAGGCCCGGTCAGCAACGCGATGGCGCTGAGTCTTTGCATCTCAATGCCGTTTTTGGCTAACAAGCGTTCGATCGCAGGAGCCAACGTTTTAGCAGAGCCTGAATCTGGCGAGAGTGTTTCCGAATCGCAAACGAGTCGACCGTCAGAATGGTGAAGGACTGCGACCGAACCGCTTTTTCCGCTGGTCTCGAAGGCCAATAAAACATGTTCTGATTTCATTCGTGGGTTGCCGAAGCAACTACTTCCCAATCTCAGAAAGGAGTTCGCTCATTTCCGCTGCCGCGTGCTGATTGTCTTGACGTCTCGCCTCGTCAATTCCGTCTCTTAAATACGTTCTCGCCTCGTCAAGTCGATCCAGTTCAACCAGTTGCTGTGCCGCCATGAAAAATGCGGCAACAAATTTCGGCTCGTTGCAATTTGCCAATTCCGCCAGTAATTCCAAACTTTTGTTATTTTCATCCAACTTGCGGTACTCCATCGCTAGCGTGTACCGCAGGAACGAATCCCGAGGATCGTCTTGGAGCATGGCTTGGATCTTGTCGATGCGTGTGGTTGTCATGGTTTGGATTCATTGAAAGTAAAAAGTTGCAACCCAAGCGTTTGACCGCGTTGGACACAGAAGGGCTTGAGATCGATCTCGGTTTTTTGACCGCTCATCCACTGGTACATTAGCAGACCCGTCGCGGTCGACCAGTGCAAGCCGTGGCGGAAGTGCCCGGCAGCGATAAAACCATTTTCAAACGGATGGAGGGTGCCCAGGTAGGGCAACGAATCAAATGACCCCGGCCGCAAGCCTGCCCAGGTGCGCTCGATGTTGGCTGTCGCCAACGCGGGACAGATTTTCATCGACCACTCCTTGATCGGATCGATCATTTCTGAGGTCGTCCGATCATCAAACCCTACTTCCTCCTCGCAGGAACCGGCCAAAACGTAGCCGTCATCCCGTGGGACCAAGTAGCGGTGTCCGTCGTTGATCACCATCGAAAAGAGAGGCTTATCCAGTTTGTACAAAACCATTTGTCCGCGAACCGGCAGGATGCCCGTTTCGATTCCAACAGTCCCTAGCAATTGTGAAGCCCATGCTCCGCTCGTAACACAATACCGCTCCGCCTGGAATTCCCGCGTGCCTACGTTGGCTGACACGATTCGTTCGCCAAGCGTTTTTAATTGATCTATACGAGTATTTTCGATCATGGTGACACCAAGCCGTTCGCAAGCAGTCACCAAAGCGGAAATATGCCTTGGGTTCCGCAACCGACATTCATCCGGTACGTACCACGATCGTAGATTGGCGTTGCTCTCGACGAGTGAAGAAACGACGGGCAGTTTTAGTGCCAATTCAGTGCGAGACCACGACTCATATCGGATACCGTGTTCGTCCCACCACATTTGATTGGCTGACAATGTTGCTCTTTCAGCCGCCGTGCAACCTAAGTACAGACCACCACATTGGCGAAATTC